>JAAYMG010000210.1 GCA_012521525.1 Clostridiales bacterium
ATATATCTTTCGGCAGCGAAACCGGGGATTTGGATATTTTGCGACGTCTGGCGGAATGTATAGAAAGTCCCCGATTCGGGGAACTGCTGAAGGAGGAGCTGAGCGGAGGAACGCTCTATCCTTTGGCAAGGCAGCGGGCCGCGAGCAGGATCGTAGGTGCCGAGTCGGACGCTATGAGTACGCCAAACAATATATTGGGTATAGAATACCTGCGAGCGCTCAAAAAAATAGGCTCGGACATACGGCCGATAACGATGAAACGGCTCAAGACCGGCCATGACAGCGATTATGCCGATGAGGATATAGCTTCTGCTTCATATATACGCGGTATGTTTTTCAGCGGAAGGGCATACAGTGCCATGCGCTATATCCCGGAGGGAGCGATAGAGGTCTTTATAAGGGAAATGGCAAAGGGGTCCGGCCCTTCCAACGTAGGCATGATAGATCAGGCCATATTGTCGCAGATCCGCAGGTTAAAACCGGAGGACTTTGAAAAAATCTCGGACGTCAGTGACGGGCTGCAATACAGGATATATAATGCCGTCAGAAAAGCCACCACATTTTCCCAGGCCGCGGACATGATAAAGAGCAAGGCTTACACCCATTCGAGGATACGCAGGATACTGATGCATGCCTATATCGGGATCACATCGCGATGGGAAACAGTCATGCCGCCGTATATCAAGGTCCTGGCGTTCAATGAGACCGGCAGGTCGTTGCTGCGCAGGATGAAAACAATGAGCAGGCTGCCCATAATAACTAAGCCTGCCGATTCCGAGAAAGTGTTGCAGGCTTCGGGAGACGAACTATCCGGTCGGACAGCATCGGAACTGCTGGAGCTGGAATCGGTCGCAACAGATCTTTACATGCTCGCCTGTCCCTCGGTCCGGATGCGCTTTGCGGGGCAGGAGCTTACGACCTCTCCCGTATATGTAGGATCATGAAGTCCCGTCAGTTTACCATACCCTTTTTTCGCGCGGCTTCGGGCGGGGAGGTATGGCAAAATCGACAAGGATGATGTCTTCGCCGATTTTCTCTATACAGCTCCAGGGTATCACATAATCCGGTTCCCTTGAAAACAGTCCAAAATGGCATGGACCGGGTACAACGATCGCAAGTACTTTTCCGCACTCGACATCTATCTCCACGTCCGATACGAAACCGAGCCTGCAGCCATCACGAATGTTGACGACCTCTTTCATTCGCAGATCAGCTATTCTCGAACCCATTATCTCACCTCACATTTTATAGTCTCTGTAAATTATATGCCGGCAAAAACGCTATATTAATTTATGAGCATCCGATGGCATCTGTCGGAACAAAGTCTCTTTCACCAAGAATCGCAGCTGCATACAGGCCAAATGTCAGCATGCAGGGCTTTTTTCGCACTTTTTTATCAACAAACAAATAAATTTGTTGCAAACATATGGACTGTGTGTTAAAATATCACACGGTCCGTAAAAATATATACGGAAAACACACGCAGAGTACGGGCGGTCGGTGCGCATACTGCGTTTTCCGCCCCCGGTTCCACAGAAAAATTGTGGACCCGAAGCGTACACTGCGGAGGTATAACCGAAGGAGGATTTTTTGTAATGGCAATTGTTTCAATGAAACAACTACTTGAGGCCGGTGTGCATTTCGGACACCAGACCCGCAGATGGAACCCCAAAATGGCTCCTTACATCTTTACAGAGCGCAACGGGATCTATATCATCGATCTCCAGATGACTGTAAAGAAGCTTGAGGAAGCCTACTATTTCGTTCGCGACCTGGTTGCGGAAGGAGAATCGATTCTCTTTGTCGGAACCAAGAAACAGGCCCAGGATTCGATCCGCGAAGAAGCGGAACGGGTCGGGATGTTCTATGTGAATGCCCGCTGGCTTGGCGGCATGCTGACGAACTTCAAGACGATGCGCCGCAGGATCGACAGGCTTGCCCAGCTCCGCCAGATGGAGGAGAACGGCACATTCGACCTGCTTCCGAAGAAGGAAGTCATCAAGCTCAACCTTGAAATCGAGAGGCTTGAAAAGTATCTCGGCGGCGTAAAGGACATGAAAAAGCTGCCCGGAGCGGTTTTCATCGTCGATCCCCGCAAGGAGCGCAATGCTATTGCCGAAGCGAGGAAGCTTGGCATTCCCATAGTAGCTATCGTCGATACGAACTGCGACCCCGATGAGATCGACTATGTTATTCCAGGTAATGACGACGCTATCAGAGCGATCCGCCTGATCTCCTCAGTAATTGCAAATGCCGTTCAGGAAGGCCGCCAGGGTGAGGATCTGACGCTGGATGAGACGGCAGTAGAGGTCGAGGAAGTTGCTGAAGAAGCTGCCGTTTATGAAGATTTGAAAGAAGCGGCAGAAGCGACTGAAGAGGAAGCCGAATAAAACGATATCTCGCAGTATTTTCGATGTCGAAAATCCAGTGCATCGAAATACGTCAACGATTTATATAAGGATATAAAAAGTTCGGAAATCACGCAATGCTTACGTTTATGATACGCATGTGGTTATAATTAACATACTAGTGGTTCCGAATTGCGGAGAAATGAGGAGGTTATAAA
>JAAYMG010000211.1 GCA_012521525.1 Clostridiales bacterium
AGGTATTTGCCGGATAATGACAAGACAAGATAAGAAAAGACTGATAAGATATGATAAGACTAGACAAAGTAAGACAAGATGAGATATAAGATATAAGATATAGGATATAAGATATAAGATATAAGATAAGCGGAGGTCTTTGGTTCGATATATTCGTCATGCTGATGTTTACAATTTAGACTAATGCTTACCAAGATCAAATTATGGACATAACAAAACAGGCACGGTTTTCCGTGTCTGTAATGGCATTAGATATTAGTTACAAGAGTTACACCAGGTTCAACAAGAGGGTCAGAAGGATGAAGCCAATGGCTACCCAGGTGGTCGCCTTGGCAATACGGGCATCCAGGGTCTTGGCCTTGTTCCTTGAGACAAAAGATTCCGACCCGCCGGAGATGGCGCCCGAAAGCCCCGAACGTTTTCCGGACTGCAGAAGAACAGTGACAATCAGCAGCAAACAGGATAAAACCTGTACGACAGTCAATATCGTTTTGAACAAAAATTACACCTCCAAAATTTTCAGCTCCGGGTGTTTTGAGAATCAAACCAAACCTAGCGTATCATACCACAGAATAAGAAAAATATCAAGAATTATTTGGTGTTTAGTGTGCCGGAGGCTGCAGCCTTAAGGTAAGCGGTAATAAAACCGTCAAGGTCGCCGTCCATTACAGCGTTGATGTTACCCGATTCATAACCTGTACGATGGTCTTTCACAAGGGTATAGGGCATGAAGACATAGGACCTGATCTGGCTGCCCCACTCTATCGACTTCTGGTCGCCCTTGATGTCCTCGATTTTCTCCAGGTGCTCGCGCTGTTTTATTTCTGCGAGTTTTGAGCGCAGCATCATCATGGCTACTTCACGGTTCTGGTGCTGGCTGCGTTCATTCTGGCAAGTGACGACTATGCCGGTAGGCAGGTGGGTGATGCGCACCGCTGATTCGGTTTTGTTGACATGCTGGCCTCCAGCGCCGCCTGAGCGGAACGTATCCACTTTTATATCCTCTTCGCGGATCTCAATCGTTACGTCGTCAGATATCTCGGGCATGACTTCGACTGCCGCAAACGATGTGTGGCGGCGTCCCGACGCATCAAAGGGAGAGATGCGCACGAGCCTGTGCACACCCATCTCGCCCTTGAGATAGCCAAAGGCATTTGCGCCTTCAATGGAAATAACGGCGCTTTTCAAACCCGCTTCGTCACCGTCGAGATAGTCCAATACCTTATATTTGAAACCGTGGCGCTCGGCCCAGCGCGTATACATCCTGAACAGCATTTGTGCCCAGTCCTGCGCTTCGGTGCCGCCAGCACCGGCGTGGAAGGACATTATGGCATTGTTGCCGTCGTATTCGCCGCTGAGGAGAGTTTGAAGTGTGGCTTCCTCAAGCATCTTCTCAAGTTTTGCATACTCCGACTCCAGATCCGGAAGGAGGCTTGCGTCCTCTTCTTCGATGGCAAGCTGGCACAAAGTAGCCACATCGTCATGGGTGTTCACTATGCTTTCATAGACTTCCACCTTGTCCCGCAGCTGCTTGAGGCGCTGCAAAACCTTTTGGGAGTTTTCTATGTCGTTCCAAAACCCGTCCGCCGAAGATTCGGCTTCGAGTTCGCTTATCTCTTTGCGGATCGCTTCAAGGTTCAAAGCACTTTCCAGGTCTTTGATCCTGGGAAGCATTGAGTTGATTTTCTGCTTATATTCTTCAAATTCGATCATAACTGCTCCAATCCGTCTTACTGATGAATTTATTGAAATTATGCTGTCTGGTCGCTTTTTCCGACGACATTTATTATAACTGCTCCATTAAGATATGTAAAGATGGATGTCCGGGTGTTCATAAAGCGTTCACTTTTCAAATTGTAATTGTGCTATAATAGTGATATAATACATGCGTTTATAAAGGGCTTTAATTTTTTGTTCCGACGGAGGTACTTATGGGACTTTTTGATAAGATATTCGGCACATACAGTGAAAGGGAGCTTAAGAAAATAAAACCGCTGGTGGATGCGATTGAAGCGCTTTCCGATGAGTACCGCCGCTTATCAGATGACGAACTGAGGGGCAAAACCGCGATTTTCAAGCAGCGGCTTGCCAACGGTGAAACACTGGACGACATCCTGGTCGAAGCATTTGCCACTGCAAGAGAAGCAGCCTGGCGCGTACTGGGCATGTATCCGTTCCGCGTACAGCTCATGGGAGGAATAGTCCTCCATCAGGGCAGGATCGCCGAGATGAAAACCGGTGAGGGAAAGACTCTTGTTGCCGTACTGCCCGCATATTTGAACGGACTGACAGGCAGAGGCGTCCATATAGTCACAGTTAACGACTACCTTGCAAGATATCACAGCGAATGGATGGGTAAGGTTTACAGGTACCTGGGACTGTCCGTCGGGCTGATTGTTCATGGGATCGATCAGGCTGAGCGTAAGAGGTCATATGCCGCTGATGTGACATACGGGACCAATAATGAGTTCGGATTCGATTACCTTCGCGACAACATGGCGATATATAAGGAAAACATGGTCCAGCGCGGCCATGTCTATGCTATAGTGGACGAGGTCGACTCGATACTGATCGACGAGGCGCGCACTCCGCTGATCATATCGGGGCAGGGGGACAAATCCACACAGCTGTACGAGCTGGTCGACAGGTTCGTGTCAAAGCTGAAAGCAGTTAAGGTCAAGGAACTCGACGACAGAAGCGACAATGATGATATAGACGGGGACTATATCGTGGACGAGAAGGCCAAGACCGCCACTCTCACTGCCCAGGGCATAGCCAAAGCAGAGAGGGCTTTCAACATAGAAAACCTGTCCGACCCCGAAAACGCAACGCTGGCGCACCATATCAACCAGGCTATAAAAGCATATGGCCTGATGAAGAGGGACGTCGACTACGTCGTAAAAGACGGAGAAGTAATTATAATCGACGAGTTCACAGGACGCATGATGTTTGGGCGCCGTTACTCGGAGGGCCTGCACCAGGCGATCGAGGCCAAGGAGAAAGTCAAGGTCGAACGTGAATCGAAAACACTTGCCACTATCACGTTCCAGAACTACTTCAGGCTTTATGAGAAGCTGGCGGGTATGACGGGTACTGCCCTCACTGAGGCCGAAGAATTTGAAGAGATATATAAGCTTGACGTTGTAGAGATACCAACAAACCGCCCGATGATCCGCATCGACCACCCCGATGTGGTATACAAGACGATAGCCGGCAAGAACAGGGCAATATTGAGGCAGATCCAGGAATGCAACAGGAAGGGTCAGCCGGTGCTTGTAGGTACTGTATCGATCGAGAAGAGCGAAGAGATTTCTGCGATGCTCAAGAAAGTCGGTATCAAGCACAATGTCCTCAACGCCAAGCACCATGAAAAAGAAGCCGAGATCATCGCCCAGGCCGGTAAGCTGGGGGCCGTGACCATTGCCACTAACATGGCAGGCCGCGGCACCGACATCCTGCTGGGTGGAAACGCCGAGTATATGGCGCGTGTAGAACTGCGAAAACTCGGGTATTCCGATGAGCTTATAGCGGAAGCAGACGGCCACAGCATAACGGATGACGAAAGCATCCTCGAGATCAGGGCTAAGTTCAGGGAGCTTGTAGAGCAGTACAAGGTCGAAATAAAGGATGAGGCAAAGAAGGTCATAGAAGCCGGGGGTCTTTTCGTCATAGGCACGGAGCGTCATGAGAGCAGGCGCATCGACAACCAGCTGAGAGGCCGGTCGGGAAGACAGGGTGACCCGGGGGAGAGCAGGTTCTATATCTCACTTGAAGACGACCTGATGAGGCTGTTCGGCTCGGAGCGCATCTACAACATGATGGAAACACTCGGTCTTGACGAGGATACCCCCATTGACCAGAAGATACTTTCCAACGCCATCGAATCGGCCCAGAAACGGATCGAAAGCCGCCACTACCAGATGAGAAAGAACCTGCTTGAATATGACGACGTTATGAACAGGCAGCGTGAAATCATCTACGGTCAGCGCAAGAAGGTCCTGGACGGGGAAGATCTTAAGCCGTCGATAATGTCGATGATTGAAGAGACGATCAACAATGCAGTGGACAGGGTGATGGGGGAGCAGAGGCACGCCGAACAGGCCCAGATTAGAGAGATCGCCCTGCAGTTTGAACCGCTGTTTTTGAAGAAGGGCGAGTTGTCCTATACAGACCAGGAACTTGAGAAAATCACTGTGGAGCAAATCAAGCAGGACCTGCTTGATAAAGCGATCGCGTTTTACAATGCCAAGGAGCAGGAACTGACACCTCCAGTGATGAGGGAAATCGAGAGATATGTGCTGTTGAAGATGGTTGACCAGAAGTGGATGGACCACATCGACGCGATGCAGGAACTCCGCAGAGGTATAGGTCTGAGGGCTTACGGTCAGCATGACCCGAAACTTGAGTACAAACGCGAAGGCTTCGAAATGTTCGATGCCATGATCAACTCCATCAGGGAAGACACGGTAAAGCTGATTTTTGCCGCAAGGGTCCAGGGTCAGGCCCCGAAACGTGAACAGGTAGCAAAGCCGCTGGCTGCGATCCATGGAGACGATGCTCCTGTCAGAAGATCCACACCGGTGCGAAAGCAGAAGGTTGGCCGGAACGATCCTTGTCCTTGCGGAAGCGGCAAAAAATACAAAAAATGCTGCGGTTTCAACGCCGCCGCAAACAGTGATAATGAATAGGGAGCATATGGGTCGCTTTAAGGGGTACAGTCTGACAGACGGGACGTATATAACCTCCGACGTTTTAAGCGATGTCGGAGGTGTCCGCCATGGCTTTACGACAAGGAACGGCGGTGTGAGCGAGGGGCAGTTCGAGTCACTAAACCTGGGCATAAACCGCGGGGACAATAAAGATCATGTCCGTAAAAATTACCATATAATTGCCGGACTGATGGGGTTTGACCCGGATAACATCGCACTGACATGGCAGGTGCACGGTGATGATGTCCGTGTGATTGAGCGGGGCGGCCGGATCGAAGACCCTGTCGAGGCTCCGTGCGATGCTTTGATCACAAACGTACCCGGCATTGCATTATTTGTTTTTACGGCGGATTGTGTTCCGATCCTGCTGTATGATCCGGATTCACGCTGCATAGGAGCAGTACATGCGGGGTGGAGAGGCACCGCAAACGGGATCCTGGGAAAAACCGTAAATATGATGGCTGGCAAATTCGGAGCGAAACCCGAAAGCATCAGGGCTGCCATAGGGCCTTCCATCGGCGGCTGTTGTTTCGAAGTA
>JAAYMG010000212.1 GCA_012521525.1 Clostridiales bacterium
CGGAGGTATTCCTTTCACTGGAAAGACCTTGCGGAAATTTCATGCTCAGGGTATCGGGCAGGGCCGACGGTGTGCTGACAGATTCGGAAGGCGCTATGATAGATGAAATAAAGTCCACGGCCGTTCCCGCCGATTTGCTCGAGGAGAACCTGCACCCCGTATATTGGGCCCAGGCGATGTGCTATGGATTCATGTATTGCGTTGAAAACGGCCTCGATCGCATACGTCTAAGACTTACCTATTACCAGATCGAGACCGATGAAGTCGTACGTTTCGTCCGTTCCCATACATATGCCGAGCTTGACATGTTTTTTGATGACCTGATCGAACGATTCAGAAAGTGGGCTGAACTGAGGGATGACTGGATCAGGATAAGGGATGGGTCTGTCAAATCCCTTCAATTTCCGTATCCGTCATACCGCGAGGGGCAGCGAAGGCTTGCAGTGTCCGTATACAAGGCAATAAGAGATGAAAAAATGCTCTTTGTCCAGGCACCGACCGGAACAGGCAAGACTATTTCCACCCTTTTCCCCGCGGTCAAGGCTGTGGGAGAGGGAATCGCAGAAAAGATTTTCTACCTGACCGCGAAGACGATCACAAGGCAGGTCGCCGAAAAAGCTTGCAGGGATATGCTGGATACCGGGCTTCGCTTAAAAATCGCGACGCTTACTGCCAGGAACAAGATTTGCTTCCTTGAACATCGGGAATGCAATCCGGAATCATGCAACTATGCTAAAGGGCATTACGACAGGGTCAACGAAGCGCTGTATAACATGCTGCGAACGGATGATATGTTCGACAGGGCGACTATTGAGCGTTATGCGGAAGAGAACAGTCTTTGCCCGTATGAGCTGAGCCTGGACATTGCCAACTGGTGTGATTGCATCATTGCTGACTATAATTATGTGTTTGACCCGCAGGTATATCTCAGGAGATTTTTCGCTTCCGGGGAAAGACGGGATCATGTCTTCCTGATCGACGAAGCCCATAACCTGCCTGACCGCGCACGCGAAATGTTTTCGGCAGGCCTTTCGAAATCAGCTTTCCTGCAGGCGCGAAGGCTGCTCGGGAAAAAGGACAGGCTAAAAAAGATATTGTCCGGCATAAATTCCGAAATGCTTGCTATGCGAAAAGAGTGCGGTCCCGGCAACATGCTGAAGAAGGCGGAGCCGGGAGCAGAATTCCTGAAGCTTCTTTACGCGTTTGTCCCTGCCTGCGAGGAGCTGATGAAGCAGCATCCCGATCCGGAAGTCGAAGAAGTCCTGCTCACTTTATATTTCGACGTATTAGCGTTCCTGAAAATATATGAGTTGTATGATGAGCGATATATCACGCTGATAGAGACGAACGGGAAGGAAGTTGTCGTTCGTTTATTCTGCCTTGACCCGTCAAAACATCTTGGTGAAAGGATGAAGCAAGGCAGGACTTCGATACTGTTTTCGGCTACGCTGACGCCTCTGGAGTACTTCAGAAATGTGCTCGGCGGTGACCCGGATTCGATGGTCCGGAGGGCTTTGTCTCCTTTCCCGCGTGAAAACCTCTGCCTGATAGTACACGATAATATAAATACGAGGTTTCGAAATCGTGAACACACTTTACATGATATTGCCGACGCGATCGCGGTGACGGCCGGTGTCAAGGCCGGAAACTATATCGTATATTTTCCGTCTTACGCATATATGAAATCGGTATATGACGTTTTCAGAGAAAAGTACCCTGAAGTAAAAACGGTGATCCAGTCGGCAAATATGAAGGAGCAGGAGCGGGAGGAGTTCCTGGATCGATTCGGTGCCGGCAACGATGAAACCCTTGTCGGGTTTTGTGTCCTTGGCGGGATATTCTCTGAAGGCATCGACCTTCAGGGAGAACGCCTGATAGGAGTGATCGTTGTAGGAGTCGGACTTCCGCAAATCTCGCCCGTTGCCGATATGATCCGTGAGTATTATGACAGGAAGAACGGGATGGGCTATGCCTATGCATATATGTATCCCGGCATGAACAAGGTGCTTCAGGCTGCCGGCCGCGTCATTCGAAGCGAGGATGACAGGGGCGTGGTCGTGCTCATAGATGACCGGTTCAATACAAAAGTGTACCGCGACCTGATGCCGGAGCATTGGCGCGGTTGCGTGCAAGTCCGCAGTAATGATCAATTAAGGCAGATCGTAAGCGAATTTTGGAGATAAGACTACTTGATTAGTTATAATATTTGTTGAGTCACATAGCCTTTAAGAACGATTCTGCTATATGTGTATTGACTATTATTCCGATACAACCCCAGAAGATGCCGAGGGTTGCGCCCGCAATAACATCCCTCGGGTAGTGCATGCCAAGATACATCCTGGTGATTCCGACTACAAGTGCAATAGCATATATAATTATATGTGCAATTACGTTGCCGTCCATATATGCAAGTAGAAGTGTTGCCGTATAAAAGGCCTGTGAAGTGTGCCCGCTGGGAAAGGACTTGCCGCGAGCCCTTTGCCCCACGACACGCACATCTTTCAGCCCGGTAAAAGGCCTCTCCCTTCGCAGGATCGCCTTTATTGCTTCCACTAGAAGCCACAGAAGCAGCGAAGAAAGAACGAAGACGTATGAAACATGAGGGCTGACGCGTGCATACAGATAGACAGCTACCAATCCTGTGACGAAGCCGTTCCCCAGTTCGGTAAGAGTTCGCATGATATTGTCGAGCCAGGGTGTGCGTGTCCCCCGGGTGTTGAAGAATCGGAAGACCGCAGCGTCGATTTTCTGGCCGGATGCCCAAAGGAGAGATAAAGTTATTGCACCGAACAGCATAAGCAGGACCAGCTCGGTGATATGTTCTGCAGCCATCGACCGAAGGCCCAGCCAAAAGCTTTGCGGCAAAAGCGAAGCGAAGCCCAAAAGGGCCGCAGATATTATCAGCACCCATTGTACGGGCCGTATCCTGCGAATTTTTTGCAGGACTTTATAGCAAAAGGCACATTGGTTGTTTTCTTTGAGTTTTAACAGCAGTTCGGGCATGGGCTTCGGGGACCGTGAATTGTTTGGTTGATTCGACGTGATACCTATGGTGTTCACCGCCTGTTACAGTAGTATTCATGTTCTTATTTTCTTTGCATCATGGAGGTGCTATGACGGAAAGGGCCCTCCTTTTAACCTCGATTTCGACCGGACCATTGCCTAATACTCTCCCGTCAGCCATGACCGGCATCGGTGGCTTAGTCTCGATCGATATTTTTCTGGCTCTGAAACACTGGACCCTTGCGTCTTTGATGTCGCCTGTAGAACGCTTGGACAACGAGTAGCCGAGCAGCTTAAGTTTTGATATATCTCCCATATAGAGCACGTCCAAATAACCGTCCATGTATGAGCCGCTGCTTCCTATCTGAAAATTGCGGCCTGCGAATGGCATGTTGCATACAGCAATTATATGCCCTCTGCATGATACCAGTTGCTTCTCGTTTATGATCATCGTGATATCCGACGGCTCCGACGTTATGAGGGTGGATATCAGGTCTGGTATTTTGCCGATCTGTCCGTGCTGTATCATGTCCGCCGAATCGAAAACTGCTGAAGTGAGTCCAATGCTGCAGACTTCAATGAAATATGACCGTTTTCCCTGAAAGGAAAGCGACCCCAGGTCTATCTTTTTTCGTTTGCCCGATACGAGCAATTCGACTGCCTCCGATAGAGAAGACGGGATGCCCAGACTGAGGGCTATGTTGTTTTGCGTTCCGAGTGGAAGTATGCCAAGGTTTACAGGTTTGCCCGCTGCCGCCATTGATACTGCCGATACAGTTCCGTCACCGCCGCACGCTATTACCGTGCGTATTCCGCATTTGATCCCTCTTGAGACAATTGAATGGATGTTTGACCTGGGAATCAGAAGCTGTGTGACTGGCTCGATTTTTCTATCTTTTATCCTGCATATTATATCGTTGATCTTGTCCAAATCATGGCGTATCGCACCTGCGGACGGGTTTATGAGAAGCAGGGCCCTGTTGACGCCATTAGTTGTTTTCTTCAGTCTTAACATTTTTCGATTGCCCTTTTACTGTCACCGTTAATCATCCGATGTTCCTTTGGCTGCTATTTACCGGAATTTCAAATCATCATGATCTGACAAAAAACCTATGGCCAATAACTGAGGTCGGAATCACTTCATAATGCAGTATTTTATTATTTTCAGTTGCTTCGGGTATATACGAAGCGCCGATCATAATAGTTGCAACTTGACAGGCATCAGCAATGAATTTAGAATGTGTTTATTCTTCATCGATGAGATTTTGATTTGCCAGACAATGTTATCGTATCGGACTTAAGGGTATCGTATCACAGCCGCAGCAGCTGAAACTGCCTGATGCAGCAAATAGTTATAAGCAAAGGATGAGGGTACAGGATGATAAGATATTTTTACATGTCGCCATACAACGACGGGCATCTAAATCTTGCCATAGATGAGTACTTCCTTGATACTGTCAGTCCAGATGATTTTATCCTTTACTTATATATCAATAGCAATGACGTGATAATCGGAAGGAACCAGAACGCCTGGAAGGAATGCAACATAGCAAAGATGGAGGCCGACGGTGTAAGGCTCGTCAGGCGTATTTCGGGCGGCGGAGCCGTCTATCATGATACGGGCAACTTGAATTTTTCCTTCATAACGGGAGAAAAGAACTATAACGTTGAGAGGCAGACCCAAATGATCCTTGCTGCCGTGCGGTATTTGGGCATCGAGGCCGAGTTCTCGGGCAGGAATGACATCACTGTAAACGGACGGAAGTTCTCGGGAAACGCTTTTGCCTCACGCAGACAAAACAGGCAGCACCACGGTACGCTTCTTATAAATGCGAACATGACAAGGCTTTCGGAATATCTGAACGTACCCGAGCAGAAGATCAGATCAAAGGGAGTTGAATCCGTGCGTGCGCGGGTATGCAACCTGACCGAGATAATTCCGGACCTTACGGTCGAAAAGGCGATCGAAGCGCTCAGGAAAGCTTACCGGGAGCATTACGGCGAATTTGAAGAACTTAGTGATGATTTCCTTGACAAGGAAAAGGTTGATGACCTGTACAGGAAACACAGCTCATGGGAGTGGCGGATGGGCAGAACGCCGGAGTTCGACTATGAGATCGACACAAGGTTTGTCTGGGGCGGTGTGCAGTTGTACTTGTCCATGGAAAACGGGACGATAAAAAATGTCAGTCTGTATACTGATGCGCTGGATACTTCGCTGCCTCAGATCGTAGAGGATGCACTGACGGGGGTCTTGTTCAGGTCGGACGATATGGCCGACAGCCTTATAGCCGTTTCGGATGATCAGAGCATCCATGATATTGCGGAGTATTTGCGCAATCTGAGACTGTAATGCAGATCTGTGAACGCAGCATGCCTCGCCGTGTATTCCTGAAAAGGAAAGCCCGGCGGGGCGTAAAAATGCCGTGAACTATTGACCAGACTTATAGATAGGATAGATTTAATAAATATGATCGGAGGAATTTTATCAAATATTTAACGAAAGGTGATAATTATTGCTGTTCACTGTGGAAAATACTCTATTCAAATAGAAACAAATATAATTAACCTTTGCTTTTATTGACAGATGTTGAATCCTATTGTATAATCAGTATAAATCATACAAAAACAAAGATTGGATGATAGAACGATGCCTCTGATGGATAAAGCGGGATTATTGGAAAATCTGGTCTCGATGTCAAACAGGTACGGCAGAGATCCGGAACTTGTCCTTGCGGGCGGCGGAAATACTTCCGCCAAGGACGAAACTGCCCTTTATGTCAAAGCGTCCGGTACGTCTCTTGCCACCATTACAGAAGACGGTTTTGTTGCAATGGACAGGGAAAAGCTGTCCGGAATACTGAATAAAGAATACCCGTCCGGCGACAAGGAAAGGGAAGCCGCATTCCTCAAGGACGTTACAGCTGCCAAGGTGGACCCTGCAGACACAAAGAGGCCGAGTGTCGAGGCACTTCTTCATAACCTCTTTCCGTATCGGTTTGTACTCCATCTGCATCCCGCACTCGTCAACGGCCTGACCTGCGGAGCAGAGGGGGAAGAGATCGCAAAGCGACTGTTTGCTGACGAAGTGCTCTGGGTAGAAGAGTGTCGGCCGGGATATACTCTTGCCAGGCTGTGCAGCGACCGGCTCAGGGAATACCATCAAAAGTCCGGAAAGCATGTCAGCATATTGCTGCTGCAAAACCACGGCATATTTATTGCGGGTGATACCCTCGAAAGAATAGACGGGCTTCTCAATGAAGTAATGGGCAAACTGAAAGAGTCGGTAGTGAGGATGCCGGATCTGTCTGAGACAGGTTTCGACCGGACCGCCGTAAAGGAAGCTGAGGGAAAGCTGTCGGCACTTAACGGTGCATTCGTTCTGCATGGAGCGTACGCGGACGCGTTGCGTTTTTCCGCCGGACATGAGAACGCCGCACCGCTTCTTGCCCCATTCACTCCTGATCACATAGTATATTGCAAAGCGCGCCCGCTTTATGTAGACGATCTTGATGATCTGAGCAAGGCATTCGTGGATTTCCGAAATAAAAACGGATATGAACCCAAAATAGTGATCGTCAAAGGTTTAGGATTTTTCGCGCTTGGATCGAATGAAAAGGACGCAAGGACCGCAAAAATGCTCTTCGAAGATGCGATGAAAATAGCGGTCTACAGCGAGAGCTTCGGAGGCCCCAGGCACATGGCTGAGGACATGATAAACTTCATAGTCAACTGGGAAGCCGAGTCCTATCGCCAGAGCCAGAACATATAACAAGGTATAGACGCCGCTTATAGTATAAACTGTTGCCTGGCTACAGCCAGTTAAAGAACACGAGGTCAAACATTCAGGAGGTTTGTTTCCGATGGGACACTACTCTGATTTTCAGGATCTGACTCTTCAGGACGCCATCAAAATCGCAAAGGAGAATGTTCGAAACAGACCGAAGACGTCGGGAAGGCTTGCCGGAAAAATTGCCATAGTTACCGGCGGCGCGCAGGGATTCGGTTTCGGCATTGCAAAAGAAATGGTCAGGGAAGGCGCCACCGTGGTACTTGCCGATCTCAACGAGGAGCTTGCGAAAGCCGGCGCTGCGCAGCTGGGAGACAGGGCAGCGGGCATAAAGGCCGACGTCTCCAATGCTCAGTCCGTAGAGCGCATGGTGATCGAGACGGTCGCCAGGTTTGGCGGTCTGGACATCATGCTGTCAAATGCCGGAGTCCTGAAAGCCGGAGCACTGTCCGAAATCACGCAGGAGACTTTTGAGTTTGTTACAAGGGTCAATTACACAGGATATTTCCTCTGTGCCAAGTATGCTTCCGAAATCATGAAAGCTCAGTATGAAGCGGAC
>JAAYMG010000213.1 GCA_012521525.1 Clostridiales bacterium
ACTTCGCAACATCGGAGAACAATGACGGAATGCCTTCACCTGTAAATATAACACCAAAGGTTGACGGAAGAGCTTTCAGGGAGTCGGAAAAACTGATCGGATCGGAAGTCGATGTAACTCCCATCGGAATTCCTATAATAGCGGTAATGATGATGCTTATAAGGATCGCACCCTTTACTTTCAGCACCAGGAGCGCTATTGTCAGGACCAAACCGATAAGGAACAGCCACAATGCCGGAGTGTTGATTGTTGCAAGTTCCGGAACTGCTCCGCTTATATTGACCAGGCCGGCATTGAGAATACCGATATAAGCAATGAAAATTCCGATTCCGCCGCCTATCGCATTTTGCAGGCTTCTCGGTATAGCCTTGATTATGTGCTTACGAATTTTGGTGATCGTGATGATTATGTTGATCAAACCGCAGATAAATACCATGGACAGTGCCTGTTGCCATGTGAACTGCAGGCCGAAGCATACCGTAAATACGAAGAATGCGTTCAGACCCATACCCGGTGCCTGTGCATACGGGACGTTTGCGACAAGACCCATGATCAAAGTACCGGCTATTGCCGAGATAATAGTGGCAAGAAATACGGCACCCCACTCCATACCGGCCTGGCTGAGTATCGACGGGTTTACTACGATGATGTATGCCATCGTAAAGAAGGTAGTAAAGCCGGCAATGATTTCAGTCGAGACCTTGGTGCCGTTTTCCTTGAGCTTGAAAAATTTCTCCATGTTGTTTTTTTCCTCCCCTAACAACTAGTTGCGACAGCTTCAAACATAAAAAGGACGGGGGTTTCATAAACCTCCGCCGCAAAAATCCGACTGATCACAGGAAAAAATAAACAATATGACGCCATTAACCTGTTTGGGTATGGCGCATCCGTTTATCTACTCCAATAGTCGAACAATTTACGGCTGTTCGGTAGAGACTTCGGACCCATATCGTCCGAATTATATTGGAAGACTGTCTTTGTGCTATTGTTAACTTTACCGAGATTCATTTTATATTATGCTGCCATTTAATACAAGCGCCAAATATTACCATAATACGACAAGGTTCGAAAATACCTGTATCATTTCCATCAGCTAAACAAACGAAAAATCAGCCCCTTGAACAGGATCCAGGGGGCTGACTGTCAGTACATAATTATTGAACTTTATACGGTCCTTTGATAAGGATCACACAATCTGAGGTCGCTTTGAAACCGCGATTTTCCACAGTGACCACATAGAGATGGTTCTGTTGGAGCGACCCGCCGTTGGGCAGATCCGCCCCGGTCGTAACGTCGATCAGTCCGGGTGTGCCGGGCGCTACACAAGTTGCAGTTCCAAACCGCCATAGTAACTCAGTACCGACTTCGCCGATAACTGTTTGTCCGCTCTTAAAGCGAACAACCGAGAACAAGCTGCCCGATGTTCCTTCGGAACCCGTTCCTCCGGTACCGCCGCTTGCTCTGATCTTTTCATATACCATGTTGGCAACGGAGTCGATAAATGCCTGGTCAACTATGTCGGAAGAATATTCGTTCCTGAATTCGTTGATCTTAGCGTCTATGCTTTCAAGGGCCTGCTGGATCTTCTGTTCAAGTGTCGCGTCAAATTCCGCGGTCCTGTCCTGTATGGCTTTGTCTATCGTCCGCTGCAGCTCAGGGATCAATTCCTCTATGTAACTCAGCGTTACCAGAGGATCGTTCTGAGAACCATACTCCGCGGCAACAGCCAGATACCCCGTCAGCAATAAAACGATAAGTAATAATGCAGTTACCCCAATAACCCATTTCTTTGGCAACATTGTGATCCGCCCCTTCTTATCTTCAACGTTCTCGCTTTCTTAACTGCCTGATATTTTCATATATCTTCGTTGATAGCACAAAAAAATAATTTAAGATTGAATATTGTTGGTAATATTTTTTTATGTTTATGGTCACTGCGTCTTTGTTTATGTCGGATTCGATTTATGTTTTTTACTCTGTGTTGAGCCCGAAACTTACCGCGATCGCGTTGTCGATACGATTCATCAGGCTGGAGTCTATCCTTCCCATCTTCTCTTTCAGCCTTCTCTTGTCAATGGTGCGGATCTGTTCGAGCAAAACAACGGAGTCTTTAGTCAGTCCGTATGAGTTAGCTGACAGTTCAATATGTGTCGGCAGGCGAGCCTTGTTGATCTGTGACGTTATAGCCGCAGCTATGACTGTTGGGCTGTGTTTGTTGCCCACATCGTTCTGGATAATCAACACCGGGCGCATTCCGCCCTGTTCGCTTCCGACAACAGGACTGAGATCAGCGTAATAGATATCGCCGCGTCTAATGTTGTTGAAATCCACATTTGTCACGCTCCGAAACCTAGAATCGCAGTCGCTGCATAGTATTTTCCCATTGTATTCAATTGGAGAATATTATGTAGCGCTGCAACATAATTTTCTCCCGTTTCCATCGCTTTTAATCATAATTTAGAAAATTCTTTGTTGACCTTCAGCGATAGCATTTGACTGCACTATATTTTATTGTGGAGCGTCAAAATGTGAACCGTCGCGGTACATTTTGTGTAATTTGCCAAGCGTGTCCTTAAGTCATTATATCAATTTTCTGCTCCGTTGGCAATATGCAATTGATGTAGCGCCTGTCCACCCTGCCGGACAATGCGCAAACTATTTCATATGAAATCGTACCCGCGTGTTCGGCCAGCTCCTCAACAGAAATAGTTTCACTTCCGTCAGTTCCAAACAGCGTGACCGTATCTCCTTCTTTGACGTCGGGCACATTTGTTACGTCAATGATACACATATCCATGCAAATAGCACCTATTTGACGTACCCTTTTACCTTTGACCAGCATGTCCATTTTGCCTGATAGGGTGCGGAACAGGCCGTCGGCATAACCTATCGCTACTGTTGCGGTTTTTATCCTCCCGCTTGACGCGAACTTCCTTCCATAGCTGACTGTTACCGGTTCAGTATATTCGTGTACCTGCACTATCTGTGCACGCAGCTGCATTGCCGGTTTCAAATCTGCTTTGCCGCTAAGTCCTCTACCGGGATACAAGCCATAGATAGCCAGACCCGGACGCACGATATCCATATGGCTTTCAGGCAGGTTTATGACCGCACCGCTGTTGGCAGAGTGCTTAAGCGGGATATGTATGCCCCTGGATTCAAGCTTTCCGCAAAACTCCCTGAACAGTTCCAGTTGCTTTTTCTGGAACGGATCTTCCGGTACCTCGGATGTTGCCAGGTGAGTAAAAATCCCCTCGACATCAAGCCCTTCAAGCATGCAGGTTTCCGCAGCTCTTTCCAGTTCCTCCGGATGGGCAGCCACGAATCCGAGCCTGGACATGCCCGTATCCACTTTGATATGGACCTTCAGTTTCCTTCCGAGACCCAATGCAGACCGTGAAAATTCCCTGGCAGTTTCCAGATTATATACGGTCTGTATTATATCATTGCGGATCAGTTCTTCGGTCTGAGCCGGCGACGAGCTTCCCAATATCATGATAGGCCTGCTTATTCCGGCTTTGCGCAGGTTAATTGCCTCCTGCAGCGTCGCTACGGCAAAGCGGTCCGCTCCGGCATTCTCCAGCGCCCTGGAGACCGCCACGGCTCCGTGCCCATAGGCGTCAGCCTTTACGACAGCCATGATACGGCTGTCGCCCACAAGCCTCTTTATTTCCCTGTAATTATGGACGATGTTATCAAGCGAAATGTCCGCCCACACCCTCATTGAGTTCAAAAATACTCCCCCGAATCACTCAAACTTTTCAGCGATCAGAAAGTCGCAGCAGATTTTTCTATATCCGTTTTCAAAGATCTCTGCCTTGACCGGTTTAAGGTTTTCTGCGTCAAACCATGTATTGTATTGCAGTTCTACCCCATTTCTCGTCGCAGTATGCGTAACCATCAGGCAATCGATTCCGTCGATCCGTTCCTTGCCCTGCTCGCTTGCCATACCGCCGATCCAAACCCTAAGGAGCTCAGGGAGCGCGCCTGCCGGACTGATCGAAGAATTCTCCGACAGCCCTGTTTCCAGTGACACGCCTTCATATTCGATATCGATCCCGTCATCACGGAACAAGACCCGTATCCCCTTTATCTCATCGGGTTTTCTGACCTCAATATAGCTTTGACCATTCGCATTATATTGGAAGCCCAGTTCAAAATCAACCGAATAATCATCGAATTCAGCTGTCATATCCACAAGGACATTCATAGTCGTAAGTCCCGAATAGTAATCGGAAACACGGGAAGCGATGTCATCAGAGGATGTGGAACAACTTCCGGCAAAAAGGCTTATCAACAGCAAGGCAATCAAAAGAAAAAGTCTGCGCAAACGGAACGTCCGCCCTACAGCAGGACCTATGCTATGTAAAGAACGCAAGGACAGTCCCCCTAAGGAGGCTATGTCAAGCCCCTAAAATTGGCTGTCACATCGCTTTTCTTCGGAATTGCCTGTGAACTTCCTGAGAACAGCAGGTATTTCGCTGATCAGATCTGTCGGAAGCATACCGTATTCCCCGAAACGCTCGGCAGCCCGGTCGCCCGCAGCACCATGAAAATATACTCCTGCTGCCGCTGCCCTGTCAACCAAAATACCCTGTCCGATCAGCGAACCTATCATTCCCGCCAGCACGTCCCCGCTTCCGCCTTTGGCCATTCCCGGATTGCCCGAGGAATTCACGAATACATTACCTTCTGGCAGC
>JAAYMG010000214.1 GCA_012521525.1 Clostridiales bacterium
AACGCCGGTAGTACCGCATCAAAAGCAGATGCAACCAGATTGACCCCAGACAAAAACAGGATCAGGGTCAGCACCATTCTGTTCTGGTTCAGAAATTTAAGGCCAGCCTTTGCGGAAGCAAACAGTGTTTCCTTTTCATCTGCCGCAGATGCTTTCACATTCGGGATCCGTACGAGCAGCAGCAAAGCTGAAAATGCAGCCAAAAAAGTGCTCAAATCCACGATTATCACAGCATTCATTCCACCGATCGCATACAGGGATGTAGCCAGCATCGGGTGCAGAATGGTGATCAGCGATCCGGAAAATGACCTCAGGGCACTCGTCTTCTGGTAATACTTTTTATTAGTAATCAGCGTGACAGCGACATCACTTGCCGGCCTTTGCACAGTATTCATAAGGCCGTTTAACGCATTCAGCAAATACAAATGCCATGCACGAAGCAAACCTGTTTTCAGAAGAACAAACACCAATATCGTGCAAAAAGCCGCGATTGTATCACAGACCAGCATAGTCCTCTTCTTATCCCATTTGTCCGATAGTGCACCGGCAAAAATGCTCAATATGACATACGGTGCATAGGAGCAAATGGATAACAGCGCCGTTTGCAGCGCAGAGCCGGTTTCCTGATACAACCAAAGAGTCAACGCAAAATTCGTCATTGCGCTGCCAAGCTGTGACAATCCCTGGGTGCCCCACAAGATGTAAAAATCCTTTAGCTCATGTATTCTGTTTTTCATTGCGACTTTGCTCCTTTGATTTTATTTTTATCATTCCAAAGTGCAAAGCCTGAGGATAACGGCCTATGAATGGCCTATCGCTCCATGCAGTATCCTCAAACCTTGCATGGAGCTTTTGCAACTGTGAGAAACATATTGCTCACCCTCTATATCGCTACTTGAATACTATCATATCGCTAAAACAACCTACTGGCAACTAAAATTTTGCTCTTCCAGTTGTTCCATTAGTTCCTCTATTCTGTCCCGCATCTGCTGATACTCAAAAGGATCCCGGAAGCAGCCTTCAAATGCAGGTCAACTTCCGAAATCCTTATCTTAAGAATATTATCTGTTATCTTTTTATCACCTTAACATCGGAGTTTTATATCAGGATTCTCATCCATTGATTATCGTACCGCCATTTATATGAATGGTCTGCCCTGTCATATAGGAAGAATCGGAGGACGCCAGATAAACATAGGCTTCTGCAAGTTCAACCGGTTGTCCCGGTCTCTGCAATGGTGTATCTTTGCCAAAGTTTTGAATAGCTGACGGTTCAAGAGTAGATACAATGAGAGGTGTCCAGATCGGTCCCGGAGCAACCTGGTTTACTCTGATTTTTCTGCTCGCCAGATTCTGAGATAAGGATCTTGTGAATGCCGTTACGGCTCCCTTTGATGCTGAATAATCTATCAAATTCTGATTTCCTTTAAATGCTGTAACAGAACTGGTATTGATAATTACACTGCCCTCTTTCATATGAGGCAAAGCAGCCCTTGTCAGGTAGAACATTGAAAATATGTTCGTCTTAAATGTTCTGAGAAGCTGTTCATCTGTTATATTTTCCAAGGATTTTTGCATATGCTGTTCAGCGGCATTATTCACTAAGATATCGATACCGCCAAATTCTTGTATAGTTCTTTCCACTACCTGATTGCAAAAGCTGCTGTCCCCGATATCGCCTTTGATCAACAATACCTTTCCGCCATAAGATTCCGCTGCTTTTTTCGTCTCATTGGCGTCGTTATCTGCAATATTGTACACAATGACTACATTGCAGCCTTCTTTTGCATATGCGACGGAAATAGCCCTGCCAATTCCGCTGTCACCTCCCGTGATGATAGCAGTCTTGGAATTCAGCCTGCCCGAGCCTTTCTTTTCGGTATCATCATAGATCGGCCGGGGATCCATCTTGCTTTCTTTTCCAGGTATAGGCTGCTGCTGGGGCCTCAGTTCATCAGGTGTATACATGTCCTTTTCCTGCATAGTCACTATCCTTTCTTCCTTTTTAGAATAGTATTTCTTTTTGAATAAGGATGATGCACTAAAAAATCACCCCTGTGACCAACGAGAGTTGTGGCCACAAGGGTGATTAAAAAATAGGCGGTCACTATTCGCCGAAGTATGAGAAGTGCATATAGTCTTTGGAGGATCGCCAGGCATTGCCGCCCCATGCAAATCCATATTTTTGAAAGATTCGTACGACATCACCGTCTGCCGGGATCGAATAAGGGTTTTCCCCCGGTTTCCAGAATGAACCCGATACCACGGTTCCGTCATTGCGGATCATGTAGTTTTCGTTTGGATTGATATCAATCGCAAGCCCAAGCGCATGCTCCGATGTACCGGTCGAACGCCAAGCATAGCCCCCAATGCTTTTGATCGGGAACTTCTCCGGGCCGTCATAGATCTCCTGGAAAATCGTTTTAACACGGTCTGCGATGGCTTTGTTCACAGTAACCTGCAGTGTTCCCGGCACTTTCTGTCCGCCGGAATTAAGCTTCCATACGTTGATCGTTACCGAAACCATATTCTTTTGGGCTTCTGCGGGACTCTTGTACTTGCTGTTGGATAGGGATCCAAATACAAGTATGTACTTCTGATCATTATATCCAACACGATTGAGCATCGGATCCCCGGAAGCCGACTGAGATGGAGTGGGTGTTGGCCGGGGTTTCGGTTCCTGGCTTAGCTCCGGATCCAGCGGGCCTGTATAAACCCAGTCCCGGTTTTCCTCATCATAGTAGCTGATTGCTCTGTTCACAAGAACTATGGCCTGTGCATAAGTAGTGTTTGACTGTGGTTCGAGCATTTTAGCATCCGTTCCTTTGACGATCCCCTTCTGAATCATGGATGCTGTCGGAATTGCCGCCCATTCCTGG
>JAAYMG010000019.1 GCA_012521525.1 Clostridiales bacterium
GCGCCCATCCCCTTGGGAAGTGTCCTGCCGATTGCAGTCATGACCTGTGCCCTTGTTATCGGTGCATCCGGATCGAAAATCAAAGATCCTCCTACATTTTTGCCAAGGAATACTCTGTTTTCATACATTGCGGCAACGGCATTCCTTGCCCAGTTCGGGATCTTGTCAAGGTCCGCATACGGCAATTTTACATGGGAATAGTCTATTTTATCGAGCCCAAGATAATTCGTCAGCATTACGGCAAACTGAGCCCTTGTCATGAGATCCGTCGGGTAAAAGTATACGCCGTCGTTTCGTACCACCCCGTTTATGACGCCCTGGTTATATAGGTAGGCGGCATACTTTTCGCTCCAATGCCCTTTAGTGTCAGCAAATACTGACTTGATCGCACCTGAAGGTTCATAGTCCAGTGAAACCGTTGATATGTTTCCAAACGCGTCGACAGCCTTTATCGTGATCCTGTGGATCATATCATTATTCGCTATCGCTATGGTCGCTGAAAGCTCTGCAGACGCCTCGGAGTAACTGAAAGCCGCGGGACTGCCGTCCAAAGTCAACGAGATCCTGTTTTTGGGAACCGGCAGACTGCCGTCCGTTATCCTTGCACGGAGCATTAATTTGCCTGGAGAGCTGGTCGTATCAACGGACAACATTTCAATCTCAGGCAGCATCGTATCCGGTTCGGCATAATAGGAAGAAACCATCTGATCGATATATATTGTCCCGGAACCTGTTACGCTCTCCTTCCGGATATTCAATGCACTTATTTCGGCGGCATCCGACGGCAGGCTTACGGCGAAATGCCTGTATCCCCTGAAGTCCATCCTGCATACGGCAATGTATGAGCTCTTGCCGCTTTTGCTCAGTGCCTCAAGTCCGAAAGCATTTCCGGATCCGTCTCCATACAACCATAAATGCAAATATTTGCTGTTTATCGGTATGCTCCATCTGGCCGGCAGCGACAAAGCGTCCTGTTCGACACCGGTAAAATCATAGGCTATCATGCCCGACGCATCTCCGAAGCGTACAAATTCCTTATCCCTATTGATGGAAGCGCTTATGTTCACGTTTCCGACAGTCAGGCCGGTATTCGACTGATTTTCGAACGTATCAAGGATCTGGTCAGCCGCTCCGACGACAACGGGTATCTCAACGACACGCTGACCGGCTGTTACACGGATCTTCCCTCTGCTTCCCGCAAGCATGGATGACACAAATATCCCGTTTTTGTCAATGGTACCGATATCACCAGCATCGTTTACGATCTCCCATTTATATGCATCATCGCTGCTGACAACGTTCACACCGTAGAGGCTTGAGGAAGCGTTCAAGTCCACGCTCCCGGAAGGCTCAATGTCAAGTGACTGAATGGCCTTCCCTGTTGCGTTGTTATAAATACTTATCGATGTCGGCGTATCTACGATCGTAACTTCCGTCCCGCATTGCATCCCGCTTGCAGAAGCATAAACGGTGACTTTTCCCGATTGGTTTCCGGCAGTAAATCTCCCTTCAGCGTCGATCGAGCTTGAGAGATGCGAAACGGCAAAATGTATGCCTGCGGGCGCATTGACCGGATAATAACCCGAGTCGGTAGCCTTGACCGAAAATGAAATCGTCGAGCCTGCCAATACTATCGGGTCGATCGGATACAGATGCAGATTCTTAGCTGTTCCGTTTGGCACCGCTTCATTTACAAGCAAAATATAGTTTGCCCCTAAACGAAGGCTTCCGTCAGAAGGTCTGTTTATAGTCTCGGTCGCGTCATATCCGGGATACCGGGCGATCATGGCAGTGGATCCGCCGCCGTCAAGGTTCACCGCTATATCGCAACCCAATGACTGCATCCGTTTTGCCAGGGTGGTAAGGTCCATACCGTTCGAATACCCGCTCTGCCTGCCGTCAACGGTGTAAAAGACCACCTTGCCCTCAGGCGTTATTCCAACCGAGGTCCTTGGTGCGCTTCCGGCAGGAAGACCGGAAACGACATTTCCGTTGCTTACTAAGAGCTGTCCTGCTCCGACAGCGTATATGACATCGCTCCAGGCAGGATCAGTCGAAGTTATGCTGATCGTTACCTGATTTGACCCGGCCACGCCATCCAGCAGTGCGGCCAGCCCGTTTTCTTCCGTCGCGGTGAGCGCCATCGTTCCGGGAGTCAACGGAAGCGGCGCGGAACCTTTGACTACCTGAGAAACTGTAGCCGTTACAGTGCCGCCTATTCTCAAATCACCGGACACATTTGTCAGTATGATCGTGGTGCCTTCATCCGACGTCCGGGTATTGGCGGAGTAATCAGGCGTCAGCAAGTAGACGCCATAGTTCTTTCTCTGCTTGTTTACATAATCGACTTTCAAGGTATATCCGGTATCGGTAACCAGTCTAACTGTCAGTTCCGGCTTTGCGATGATCGCAGAACCGTCGGGGAAAAATCCTACGGCATATTGGCCCGAATCCGAGCTGCGGAGGATACCGTCTGTCACAACGATCCCGACAGGTATTCCGGTATCGACAAAGAAAAAGTCACCGTTTATTCCCGCCACAACGTTCTTGCCGCGCTCTTTTACATAGTTTGCCACATACGCTATCGAGGATTTTCCGTATAAGACCGAACCATAGGCCACGACCGGCTTTACCTGCGATCCGGGAGTATATTCCAGATAACGCTCTTCCGTTTGTCCTGCCGTCACATGCTGTAAGGTATTGATATTCAGCTTCGTCCCGTCCGCCAGATCGATCGCATTTTTCCTTATGTATGACCCTATGCCTGCCTCTGTGAAGAAATCAAGTGATGAGGCGTATGTAACCAGGAGACTTATAACAAGAATACACGAGATTATTTTCTTCATTTTCTTATCCTCTTTGCAGTTATTTCATGTCGATTCATCTGATATTGATCCATGATCGATCAACCAGTTATTTTTCTCATTGAAACATATATGGATTTTCCCCTGCCTAAATCTCTGCAATCGCTTGCATTCGATCCTTCCACCCCCCTCAACCCGGTTTTCATGTCAGTTCAGGTCTGAACACGACTCATATCATTAGACGTTATAATCCGGTTTTTGTTCAGTAATATTTAACGCTATCGGATTTGAACGGTAAAGGCTGCGAAAAAATGAGGATCCAGTACCGCTTCAGATAGTTTCTGAGCTTTTCTGAGCAGTTTCAAAGAATAACATCTTGACTCATAAATCCGGATATCTGACAGCACTAATATATGACAGCGCTATAAGACTATATGTAAAGGCTATTCTAAAGGAAAGCCTATCCTCACTGATTTAATCATCCGCCGCTACACCGGATCAGTTCAAAAGTTCAGATGGCTCATAAATGGCTCAATTTAATTTTACACTACCTGCCGGGATATTGCATCAACTATTTTCCCGCAATGCCAGTAAGAGGTTGCCGCACAGGGTCTTGTCATTTGAGCAGCCAATAATCAAAACAGTATTGAAATCATAAGAATTAGCGGAAAATATCACGGTTTAATTAAATTAAGTACTGATTTTCTGATAACGTAATTGAAAAACCATCCTTGTTATGATACAATATTTGCAAATGTCAAACGTTTATCATGCGTTAAAATTAGAGAGGTGTGATCAGATGAACAAATATGTCTTTGATCCGGTAAAACCCGTTGTCGAGACGAAATTCGGCAAGCTTCGCGGTGTGACTTATGGCGATGTCAATATCTTCATGGGAGTGAAGTATGCGGAAGCAAAGCGATTCCAGATGCCTGTCGATCAGCAGCCCTGGGAAGGCATCAGGAACGCTTATACATACGGTCCCATCTCTATGCAGCTGATGCCCCCTAACCCGCCCTCATACTATAGGGGCCTGCACATGCTCCAAAAGCAGAGCGAAGACTGCCAGAATCTCAACATTTGGGCGCCAAGGACACTTAACGGCGAAAAGAAGCCTGTATTCGTATGGATGCACGGCGGAGGTTACTTTGCCGGCAGCGCACTGGAGGAGTATTCATTTGACGGTTTCAATATGGCACATTACGGTGATATCGTTTTTGTATCGATCAACCACCGTCTCAATATCCTGGGCCATATGAACCTGGCAGACTACGGTGAAGAATTCAAGAACTCC
Organism: Clostridiales bacterium; assembly: GCA_012521525.1. Classification (GTDB taxonomy): domain Bacteria; phylum Bacillota; class Clostridia; order Oscillospirales; family JAAYOS01; genus JAAYOS01. The sequence continues at coordinate 4,099 of JAAYMG010000019.1, forward strand.
GTAAATGTCGGCATCGCGGACCTGGTTGCCGCTCTCAAATGGATACACGAAAATATTGAGGCTTTCGGCGGAGATCCCGACAATGTGACTATCTGCGGGCATTCAGGCGGCGGCGGCAAAGTGCAGTGCATGTACCAGATAGAGGAAGCGGCACCTTACTTCCAGCGCGGGATCGTCCTCAGCGGAGCAATGGGCAGCTTTTCGGACAAAGCTGATGAGAACAGCAGGATCTGCGCAAAGGCGATGCTGGACGAACTGGGTATCACAAAGGAAAACATCGAAAAAATATATGAGGTCTCCTTCGACGACCTGGCCGCGGCTTACAGAAAAGTATCGCGTCAGCTGGCCGAATCCGGCATCCGCGTTTTCTGGGGTCCGATACCGAATGATTACTTCCCCGGTTTCCCGGGCGATGTCGGCTTCATGCCATGGTCCAAGGATAAACCAATCATTTTCGGCTCCACCCTGGGAGAATTCCCTATGGTCAAACTCACACCCGAAGAAAAGGAAGCGATGTCCGAGGAAGACAAAGTATCCTTCCTTAAGGGGATGTTCGGCGCCGAAGCGGATCGTCTGATTTCGCTTTTCAGAAACGCTTATCCAAAACACGATATTCTCGATCTGGCTTACATGGACTCGATGGTTCGTGTCCCGACCCTGTTGGCCGCATCAAAACACGCAGAAAACGGCAAAGACAACACCTATGTTTTCCTTGCTTCCTACAACGCTCCGGAAGACGGTTGGGTACCTCTGTGGCACGGCGGAGAAGTATGCTATATATTCATGAATGAGGACAGGGTCTTTGCTCTGAACGAACCGATATACGGCCAGAAACTGGCGAACATCTTCAGCACTATGGCATTGAACTATGCCAAATTCGGTGATCCCAACAACAAGTACTTGCCAAAGTGGTATCCATTTACTAATGAACACCGCTATACAATGATAATAGATCGCGAGTGTGAATGCCGTGAAGCTTATGACGAAGAACTGGTAGAGCTTCACAGCAAGGTGAGCCCGAGACCGACGTTTGGACCATAAAGCTCGTTATCCGGCCGCAAAGGCGGAGCAAAATCAAAGATCAAGATCCGGCAGGCAAAATGGATGCTTGCCGGATCTTGTTTTTGAAATCAGAATTGCATTTTCACCTGATGATGCCTGTAATATTCATGATCTGCACATCCATGACTTTGGATACGAACGGCTTTATAAAGTGACCGCTTTATTCAGATCCTTATCGAAATATGTGATCGTATACTCTTTTGTCCTGAAGTCCGCTTTCAGCCTGGTCCAGTATTCATCTTTGGACCAAAGGATGTCAAGTTTTCCCGGTCCTGCGTTTTCATCGACAGTTATGTTCCCGTCAAAAGCAGGATATTTATTTCGAAACCGCATTATCTCATACATCCTCTGCAGCATCGGCCTTTTGACGGTTTCGGATATTTCTTCACGGGTGTAATAATGACGGTTGATATTGCGATGATCTCCGCCCTGTTTCATAAGTTCGACGTCATTTTCACCCGCCAGCAAACCTACGTAATATACCTGGGGTATGCCGGGAGTATAGAATTGCACGATCCTTGCAAGCAAGTACGCGTCATCGTCTTCGTCGAGGGCCGAATAGTAAGTAATATTGAGCTGGTACCTCCTCTTCTTCCCCGACTGTTTGATCATGCTGCCCATCGGGAACTTACGGTACTTATCCAAAGGCTCAAGTTTTTTATAGATCCTTTTGCAGACAAAATCGATCTCCTCCTCTTCAAGGAGATAACTTACATCGACTACTCCAATACCGTCATGAGTATCCAGTGTCGTAAACTGCTTCCTTGGACAGATCTTGAGCCAATGGATCAGTCTGTCTGTCCGGCCCGTCATCAGCCCGTGCAGCAATAGCATCGGAAGCGCAAAATCATAGACCCAGTAGCCCCTTTCGGCCATTTTCTGCTGCAGGATATAGTTTTCGTGCACTTCGCAGAGTACCTCCGTACCCGTCTTCTTAAGAGGAGCGGTTCCGATCTTCAGTACGTCCCAGATCTCCGGTTCTACAAAAAAGCAACTGGTACCCGGTCTTTTCGTCGTATAGGCTACTGCGTCGAACCTGATAAGCGGCACGTATTGCGCAAGGTGTTCCAGGTTCTTTTTGTAATACTCCTGTGTTACAGGATCATACGGATTCAGGTCGACCTGGTCAGGGCCGAAAGTATTCCACAATTTCACTTTGCTGCCGTCATCAAACGAATATTCCATGACCGGACCGGTCATCTTGCGAAAATAAAGCTTGTCAATGTCTTCTTCCGACGGTTCGCCGTTCCATACTTCATTCCATCGGATAAACATGTTCCTGTATGGAGACGCGTCCTTATTTCTCATGTAATCCTTGAATTCTTCGCTGTGCGATGATATGTGATTTATCATGAAGTCGCACATAAGATAGTATTTTTCCGAAAAACGCCTGATGTCTTCCCAGTCACCAAATGCAGGATCTACCTTGAAATAATCTATAGGCGCGAATCCCCTGTCACCCGACGACGGGAAAAAAGGAAGGATATGTACTCCCTCGATGACCCCGCTGAAGTGCTCATCCAGAACTTCATACAGGTCCTTAAGGTTTTTTCCCATGCTGTCTGCGTATGTTATTAGCATTATTTGATTGCTGATTTTTCTCATTCATGTACCTCTTTCTGATTTTTTCTCAAATCAAGATCGATCAGCAAAATCAGACCGATTTTAACTTTATATAAACTATACCATGTTTGTGAAAAATGTCAATCGCTTTCATTGGATTATGATACTGCCTGAATGTCTACAGCACGAAAAGCTCTGATATTTCACAATTAAGCACTTGGCAGGAACTATTTCCTGCTCATTATTATACAAGAATATAGTATTCAAAAATACATCGGAATATTATCATATCTGCCATATACCAGGCATATTTATTGGACTTTTTACTTTAATTAACGAAATATGTATTCATCCTCGGAACCTCTGAGCAGAATCAGGAAGTTGCTCTGAACATAGACTCATCGCTTTTTGTCAATCGCTTACGTTGATAATGCGGTTTATTTTGATCGAACGCAAATCAATAATCTTGTGAATTTTCTTTCATCTTATCTTCTCTTAAATTAAATTACGCCTTATTATTTATACTTTTTGCACATATATGTGCAAATATGTGTGAACTTAATGTTCGATCCCTGATTTATATTTACGCAACTTGTCGGTGTTATACTTGATTCACAAATATGGAGCACAATAATCTTCCATAAATCAAAAAAAGGAGGCCCAA
>JAAYMG010000215.1 GCA_012521525.1 Clostridiales bacterium
GCGGCAGTATTCGCGGCGAACTGTGTACCCCAACCGGTGCCGCCTTGCTGAAACATTTTGTCGATGAATTTTCCTCGCTTCCTCCCATGACAGTCGAGACGATCGGATACGGCATGGGCAAAAAGGATTTCCCTGTGGCCAATTGCGTACGGGCATTTATTGGTCAGGGAGCGGGAAGCGGTGACGATCTTGTCTGCGAGCTGAGCTGCAACCTTGACGACATGACGCCGGAGGCCATCGGATATGCTGTAGAGAAACTGTTCGCCGCCGGTGCCCTCGACGTATTCAGCACACCCATCCAAATGAAAAAAAACAGGCCTGCCGTTTTGCTGACCTGTCTCTGCAGGCCGGCGGACGAAGAGGCTGTTGCAAAACTACTGCTTACCCATACGACGACCATAGGTGTCCGCAAAAAACTGTGTTCCCGAACGATTTTGAGCTCGACCGCTGTTCCGGTACAGACATCATACGGAGAGATCCGCATCAAGGTAAGCCGGGGACACGGTATCGAGAAGTTCAAGCCGGAGTTTGACGATATGCGGAGCGCCGCTCAGGAACACGGTGTGACATTGGAGGAGGTTTATCGGGCAGCCCTTGCTGCATATGAACGGTTATGAAGAATTTTCTGAGAAGTGACGCTTTCCGGAGGTTCCTGACCGGGATCCTCATAGGCATCGGATGGATTTTGCCTGGTGTCAGCGGCGGTGTGATAGCAGTCTCCCTCGGGATCTACTCTAAAATGATCAATGCCGTCGGTAATTTCCTTCGGGCAAAAAAACAGAACTTCTTTTATCTGCTTCCGATCGCGATCGGAGGCTGCATCGGCATTTTTCTGGTAAGCAACCTGATCGAATGGCTGATGTCCAGGTGGTTCAACCAGGTGATGTATTTCTTCATAGGGCTTGTTTTGGGCGGTGTCCCGGCCCTGATCCGTGAAGCAAATACCTCCTCCGGTTTCAGAAAGAGGTATCTGTTTACTTTTGTCCTGGGCCTGTCGATCGTATTGCTTCTCTGTGTATCCGAGACTACCAGCATCACGGCAGAAGCCCGGACAAGTATCCAGCCGTGGCATGCGCTCCTGGCCGGTGCGTTCATATCGGTGGGAACGATCATTCCGGGCATCAGCACGTCCTTTGTCCTGATCATATTCGGGATATATGAGCCCCTCCTCGCCGCATTGAACGATCTGAATATCGGCGTGCTCTTCTACGCGGGATTGGGCTTTGCCGGGATGTCACTTCTCAGCATAAAATCAATACAGCTGTTGTTCAACCGTTTCCCCGGGTATTGCCTGTACTGCGTACTCGGATTCCTTATCGGTTCGACATGCCTGGCCTTCCCGCTTCCGACGCTGGGATTAGGCCTTATTTCGGAACTGGTATTATTTGCGCTGGGCCTGCTGATTTCACTGTTGATGAGCCGTTCCGGACAGGGGAACGGCCAAGGGAGCCAAGGGGACGGTTCTTCTGGCTAGGCCAAGGGGACGGTTCTTCTGGCTTGAAAATTCTACGGGCCAAAGGGACGGTTCTTCTGGCTTGAAAACACAGCAAAGCAAAGATGCGCCCCCTTTCTCTGGCAGCTTGTTTTTCCTCGGCAAATAGTCGGGCAGAACATACCTCTGTCTCGATGTCAGCGGTCAGATGAGAGAGCTTTTGCGAACGTTCTCTTGTAAACAGACAGAGGATGGGGGGTTTGACTTTGCCGTTTATTATAGTCCGTCAGGACATCACAAAAATGAACGTCGACGCGATCGTCAACGCCGCAAATGCCCGGCTGCAGATGGGCGGCGGCGTTTGCGGAGCAATATTCAAGGCCGCAGGTGCCTCGCGGCTCCAGGCGGCCTGCGATAAACTTGCGCCGATCGGGACAGGCGAAGCGGTCATTACGCCGGGTTTCGATCTTCCTGCAAAATACATAATCCATACCGCCGGTCCTGTTTACCGCGACGGAAGACACGGCGAAGAGCAGCAACTGCGGGATTGCTACATCAACAGTCTGAAGCTGGCCGTAAAGAACAAATGCTTCAGCATCGCATTCCCGCTGATTTCAAGCGGCATCTACGGATATCCGAAAGATGAAGCACTTCGGGTCGCCACTTCCGCGATCCAGAGCTTTTTGGATGAAAACGACCTTGAGATCTACCTTGCCGTATTTGACAAGTCTGCGTTTTCAGCCAGTCAGAAGCTGCTGGGCGAGGTCGAAAGCTACATAGACGAAAACTATGTTGAAGAACACGGATATTACATAAGACGAAGGCATCAATATCTTGACACACATATAGGTCCGGTCGATCATGAAGCAGAACCTGTTCATACTTCCGCCGCACTTGACGATCTGATCAACAATCTTGACGAACCCTTTTCTCAGACTCTGCTGAGACTTATCGACGCTAAAGGCAAAACTGACGTGGAAGTATATAAACGGGCAAACATCGACCGCAAGCTGTTTTCAAAGATCCGCACTTCGAAAGGATATACGCCCAGCAAACGTACCGCCATTGCCCTGGCAATAGCACTGGAACTCACGCTTGACGAGACGGAGGACCTGCTCAGGCGGGCGGGTTACTCACTTTCTCACAGCAGCAAGTTTGACGTGATCATCGAGTACTTCATCATCAACAGGAAGTACGACATTTTTGAGATAAATGAAGTGTTGTTTCAATATGATCAGCCATTGATGGGCGGATGACAGCATGCGGAATGCAGGCAATGACTGAGAAACGCCCTGCAAGCGCAGCAGATAATGTCGCTTTTCCAGATATCGCTTTTCAAGATGTCGCTTTTCAGGCGACCTTTTTTTATGCCATAGATCGTATCCTTAAGTTACATCAAGACTTAAGGAGGGCTTTCTAATGAGAAAAGGGTCGACTGAGCTGGTCTTCATACTTGACAGGAGCGGGTCCATGGGCGGGCTGGAGAAGGACACTATCGGCGGCTTCAATTCCATGCTCGAAAAGCAGAAGGCCGTTGACGGCGAATGCCTTATTACAACTGTGTTGTTTGACAACAACTATGAACTGCTCCACGACCGAATCGACATCAGGGCTGTCAGACCCATGACCGAGAATGAATACAGGGTTGGCGGATCGACCGCTCTTCTGGACGCCATCGGCAGGACGATCCATAAGATCGGCAACGCTCAGAAAAACACTGCCGACGAGTACCGGGCCGAAAAGGTGATGTTTGTAATAA
>JAAYMG010000216.1 GCA_012521525.1 Clostridiales bacterium
CATAAAATCCGCCTGCCGATCGCTGATATAAAGTATTCGAGGTTGCAAAACAGGATCATCCAAGGCATTGCCGTCCTTGTGCAATGCTTGTGCTATGTATATTGATTGCTATAACGTGTCATAAAAGAGGTTATATCGCCTGGATCAGCATAACCTGTCCCGCATATCAATCTGTCCGATATGCTCTTATTCATTCCAAGCGATATAGCCTTTTACGCAGTATATGGTCAGACAAATGTATATCTCTTTGCCATAGCTGTATATCTCATTGCCTTAGTCAAAAGTGTACCAGGATCTATAATGCAACTCACGCTATTGTCAAAATGCAAAATCACCTTCCGTCTATTATATCAAATTTCCATATATTACCATACTTTGACTCCGTTTTGTATTATATGACACAATCGGACTGGTTTCTCAGTAACAGATACCACAATAAAACGGAACCCGATTTCCATTATATACCATATCATTGCAAGACTTTATGCCTTTATCTTGCTAAACATATCGATTATAATCAAAATGGTCGAATTTCGGCCCATTATGTTGAAACTTCTTTGGAGGACTTATGGGAGTACTGCAAGTCTTATCATTTTTAGGCGGTATCGCCTTGTTTCTGTACGGAATGTCGATCATGGGAAGCGGGCTTGTAAAACTGTCCGGAAGCAAATTGCAGAGGATACTGGAAAAACTTACGAGCAACATATACATGGGTGTTCTTCTGGGACTTGCAGTTACGGCCGTTATCCAAAGCTCATCCGCTACGACGGTGATGGTAGTAGGCTTTGTCAACTCCGGAATAATGAAACTGACACAGGCTGTAGGCGTGATATTCGGTGCCAATATAGGAACGACTGTCACTGCATTCATCCTTTCGCTTGGCGATTTGTCGGGCACCAGCCTGCTATTGCAGCTCCTGAAACCGGCATCCCTGGCGCCACTGCTGTGCACCTTCGGACTTATATTGTTTCTGACGCAAAAAATCGGCCGCAAGCATGACCTGGGGCAGATCCTTCTCGGCTTCGGGATTCTATTCATCGGAATGAACACGATGGAATCGGCTGTTCACCCATTGAGGGACAGTGAGGTCTTTATAAAACTGATGACGGCAGTATCCAATCCATTTCTCGGAGTTGCCGTAGGAGCCATATTTACCGCGATCATACAGAGCTCGTCCGCATCCGTCGGTATACTACAGGCACTTTCGACGACCGGAATTGTTCGTTTCAATTCGGCCGCACCTGTAATACTCGGTCAAAACATCGGGACCTGTGTAACTGCCCTGATCTCAAGCGTCGGAGCAAACAGGGATGCCAAACGTGCGGCGATGATTCACCTGTATTTCAATCTGATCGGAACTGCCATTTTCATTATCATTCTTTACGGGTTGAAGCCGATCTTCCAGTACCCATTTTGGGACAGCACTTTGAACCGTACGTCCATCGCCATTTTCCACCTGACATTCAAAGTCTCATCGACACTGCTGCTCCTTCCGTTCAACAAATTACTTGTAAAGCTGGCAACTTTGACAATAAAAGATAAGGCAAAAACCAAAGACGGTGAGGCAAATCTGCTCGATGAACGTTTCCTGCAGACTCCATCCCTTGCCCTCGACAAATCATACGAGGTCGTTAAGCAGATGGGCAGGATCGCGATCAGCAATTTCAAGCTCGCGCAGGAGCTGATAGTATCATACGATCCCAAAAAGGCGGCAACGTTGCGTGAACAGGAAGACATGCTGGACAAGAAGGAAGTGCTCCTGGACGATTACCTTGTCAGGCTGACTAACCGCAGCCTTACCTCTTCGGAGAGCGCGAGCATAAGCGACCTGCTGCACATCACAAACGACTTTGAGCGGATCGGCGACTACACCATGAATATCCTTGAAATGACAGAGCAGATGGAGGAAAACTCTATCTCATTTTCGGAACAGGCCATGCAGGAGGCAACCCAAATCCTGTCCGCCGTTGATGAGATCCTTCAAACGACATATAACTGCTTTGAAAACTACGATGCAAAAGTTGCCCTCAATGTGGAACCCCTTGAGCAGGTCATCGATATCATGCAGGAGTACTTAAAGAATTCGCATATAGAGCGGTTAAAAAGCGGTATTTGTTCTGTCGATTCCGGCATGCATTTTGTGGACCTGATCACGAACCTGGAGCGGATAGCCGATCACTGTTCTAATATAGCCGTCATCGTCATACAAAGGGCAAACAACACAAGAAAGGCCTTTGATTTCCACAGCTATATCCGTGCTTTGCATGAAGGGAATACGCAGGAATATAACACGAATTTCAAGGCTTACCACGATAAGTACATGGCGGGTCTGTTGGAGCATTAAATCCGGATCAGATTTGCAGCCATCACAGCCATCCATTAGATCAAAAGCAGGCCTGTAATGATTACAAGCCTGCTTTTTTCACTTGCTTTATATTATCATTGCTGCCTTTCTCAATCAGCTTCTGATCGCAACTCCTGGTCGGGATTATCAGGTGGTTGGAATCATCAACTGGTTGGAATCATCAAATGCTTGAAATCATCAAGGCACTGGCAGTCGCTCACTCCCGGATCATCATCTGTGGCTTCAAAGGCTGCGGTGCTGTCTGCCTTGCTGTTTCCTTGCACGCAGAAATCCTATATAAATGACGATTGCGGCCGCGCCCCAGAAATAGGCGTTCATATATGGGACCTCAAAAATATTTTCGGTAAGACAATGTGTCATAACTCCTGCCAGGCCGGCAAACATCCCAACGGCGATCGTTGAAACAGGTTCATCCTTCGTCCTGTGGATCGACCTCATGGCATTGAACACGAAGCCTGCAAGAGTGAAAATGAAACCGCCGAGGCCGATGTATCCCATCTCGACAAGGGTCTTCAGATAGTAGTTGTCCATATAGAAGTAGCTGATGTTGCTGTTGATCTGATTCTGCATCGCCACTGCACCGCCAAAGCGCCCAAGCCCGTACCCGAACCAGGGATTTACGGAATAGAGCAGCTTGAGGCCTTCCCGCCTGCGGCCGCCCCTGCCTCCGAACATGTTGGCAAGGTCGAATTCGGATGTGAACAGGAAAGTTATCCTGTTGGCCACCTGCGGGATGAATACGGCAACTCCCGCGGCAAGCGCCATCAAAGCGATAAGTTTCCTGTCACGATACAGCGCGAAAATAAACACTGCCACTGCCATGCCCAACCATGCGCCGCGTGAGAATGTGAACAGGCATGCAAGGCACATCAGGAACGTACATCCCCACATCAGCATCTTTGCCCACAGCGGTTTCAGATAGTATGCAAAGGCCGCCGTCAGCGGTGCGATCATGACAAGATACGAGCCCATGATGTTCGGGCTTCCGATGATGGAGAACACGCGCGTGCGGACTCCCATTTCGGCCTGTGAAACCCAGTGGGACGGGATCGGCACGGCTATGATGTACTGATAGATACCGTGCAGTGCGATCAGAGTAGCGGTCCCGATCATGGTCGCACAGAAAGCATAAATATCGCCGTCGTTTTCAATGATACGCGTCAGGACATAAAACCACAGCATGTACTGTACGACAGCGCG
>JAAYMG010000217.1 GCA_012521525.1 Clostridiales bacterium
AACCGGTTTACTACTCCGACCTTGAAAACGTACTCACCGTATTCCGCGACAACTTTACCTTGAACGGCAACGGCCCGCTTTATCTGTCATTCAACGGATTGAGCTTCGGCTATTCGCTTATCGGCAGCTTCAACGTAGCCTCGACGCAGTACATCAACGTAGACGGCGAAGTGCGCTACTCACCCCTGGAGCCGGGCTTCAAGGAATACCTGATGAAGATGAACGACTGGTACAACAAGGGCCTGATAGACATTGACTCTGTCACTTCCTACGCGTTCCAGGCTCCCAACGATTACATAGTAAACGGCAAGATCGGTGTTTTCGATCACATCTACACGTTTACCAGCATTTGGAAGCTGGCCGCCGAAGATCCCGACTGGCATGTAGTTGCTTTGACGACGCCGATTCCGGACGGCAAGACCTATGCCGACGTCCACGTACGTCAGAACAACGACTGGGTCCGTACCGGAAACTCGATGGCTATCACCCCGTATTGCAGCGACATTGAGCTTGCCTGCAAGTATTGGGACTACTTCTTCACCGATGACGGAATACTCCTTTCAAACTACGGTGTCGAGGGCGTATCATTCGAGTTTGATGCCGATGGTAATCCGCAGTATAACGAACAAGCCCTTTCATTGAACAACATTTCCTATACCCAGACCAAGTACTGCCTGCACAACCACCCGGTATTCACCATCTGGAGCCGCGAGCTCGCTCCGCTGGACGAGGATCAGAAGCAGGCCGAGGCAATCTGGGGCATGGTCGATGCGGCATATGTAATGCCTCAGGGTGTTACACTTACAGTTGAAGAGGGAGCGGAACACTCCAATCTCAAATCAACGATCGACACATATGTAAACGAGAACTTCACCCTGTTCCTCACCGGACAGAAGTCCTTCGACGAGTGGGATAACTTCATAGCACAGATCAAGTCTATGAATGTTGACAGGATGATCGAGATCCAGCAGACAGCCCTCAACCGCTACTACAACCGCGGGAAAAACTGAAGGTAAGTAATGTAAAAAACGTATTTTGAGGCATTGTACCATAGAAATACGATTTTAACGTGTTATCATAGCCTATGAAACGAGAACAAAGCAGCTCCGGTTTAGCCGGGGCTGCTTTGTTCCTGAACGATGTTTTCAGGCATCCGATTTCCGCAATGAACTCTTGTTCGAAAGCGATTTTATTGCCGGTCGTATTATTCGATCCGACCTATGATATTTCAATTTGCGATAATATAGTCAGTTGATCCAAAATACCGTCACAAATCGCGGTTTTTAAGTGGGTGTATGATAAGCGATCCGATAACTCTATAAATCCTATATGAGAGGTGCGTTTACATAATCAGCTGTGGAAAACTCTGTGGATAATGTGCAAAACCCTTTGGATAAGCCCTCTTCTATTTTTCCGCTACCCGGATTTTTATAATAAATACGATATTATGCAAACATGGTTCGAAATATTCGCTTGACAATTTTGGGGTCGGACAAAACCGCCAAATCGGAACGTGCAAATTTGAGCAGTTATAACAGTTTTCCGAATTGCGTCGAATTATAGCTCAATATCGAAAAATGTGTCGAAACCTGCAGCGCAAAACCGGCTCCAAACCGGCAGTAAATAAGGCTCAAATTGGCAGTACATAAGGCTTGTATTTGTTACGTCTCTGTTACAGAAACGCCAATTCTATTGACTTATAATGCCGATTGGATTACGATTTACTCACATCATTTTGGATAGAAAGAGAGATCTTTCCGGAGGAGCCGCTTGTGGGAGGTTTGAGTAAAACTATGAAGCGCATTATCGTTTTGCTGCTGGTGTTATGCCTGTGTGCCGGCGTACCATCATCGTACGCCGCGGGAAAAGTTGAAGACCTCGGCACGGCGGAAAAAGAAGCTGTGGAGATCCTCTACAGCCTGAATATCATCGATAATGATTCCGAGACGTTTGACCCTTCAGTCCGGATCACCCGCGCACAAACTGCCAAGGCTGTATACGTCATACTCAAAGGCGGGCAGGATGACGGCGCCATAAACTTCATGGGGAAGTCGAATACATTTACCGACATTTCCGGCCACTGGGCGGAAGGTTACATAAACTACTCATTTGCCATGGGCTTTATATCCGGATATCCAAACGGCAAATTCATGCCGGACAATACGATCACAGGTTTTGAGTTTTTCAAGATCGCCCTTTCGGTCATTGGATACGACGCAAAGGCAGAGGTATTTGAAGGTCCGAGATGGGACCAGCACGTCGTCGGCAGGGCGATGGAAAGCGGGATCCTGGATGGATATAAAGGCAAGCCAAATGAACCCATTACTGCGCGTGACGCAGCTATAATACTGTACAACACACTCAAGGCGCCCATCGTGCAATACTCATCGTCGGGCGAGACCAAAAAGACAGACAGGACAGTTGGCGAAGAAATTTTCGGATTGAAAACATATCAGGGCATACTTTGGGCTACCAATGCAGCAGGCCTTGGGATGCCTCCTCTGGCAAGAGATATTGGATCCTGGATCGACGTTGACGGTGACAGGGAAATGGACGAGCAAAACGAACTGTTCAACACCTCG
>JAAYMG010000218.1 GCA_012521525.1 Clostridiales bacterium
CAGCCCGTCAAAAGTATATATGCTGACGGCTTTTGCCTTTATATTAGGCTTGTCCGTGTGGTAGTTGCATACGACGATTTCATCGTTTTGCCTCAGGGTGCCCCGTTCTATGCGTCCGATGGCGATCCTTCCCACATAATCATTGTAGTCGATCGAGGAAACAAGCATCTGGAACGGTGCATCCGGATCACCCTCCGGTGCGGGAATGTAGTTGACGATCGTATCAAAGAGCGGTTTGAGGTCCTTCCCTTCGGTTTCAGGCGAATATGAGGCGGTCCCGTTTCTGCCCGAGCAGAAAAGCATTGGAGAGTCCAGTTGCTCGTCCGTCGCATTGAGATCGATCATCAGCTCGAGAACTTCGTCGACGACTTCCGATATTCGCCTGTCCGGCCTGTCGATCTTATTTATGACAACGATCACCCTATGGCCCATCTCCATGGCCCGGGACAAAACGAAACGCGTCTGGGGCAGCGGTCCTTCCGCCGCATCGACCAGAAGGATGACTCCGTTGACCATTTTCAGGATGCGTTCCACTTCTCCGCTGAAATCTGCGTGTCCGGGTGTATCCACGATATTTATTTTTATATCTCCGTACTGCACGGCTGTGTTTTTTGCCAAAATCGTGATCCCACGCTCACGTTCAAGCTCATTTGAATCCAGTGCCCGTTCCTGTACGACCTGGTTTTCCCGGAAAATGCCGCTTTGCCTGAACATTTGGTCCACGAGCGTGGTTTTGCCATGGTCGACGTGAGCGATGATCGCGATGTTCCTGATATTAGAGATCTGCAAAGTCTTGCCCCCTTGGCTGCTGACGTTTGATTGCTGACGTTTGATTGACGATTAATTATAATTCGAAATTTAACCGATGGCAAACATTTTTTTGCCTGTTTATATTATTGCCCGGCCAGGAATCCGAGTTTTTATGCGGAGACGGAAGGACAGCAGGTCTCGACCTTAATTATCCTCATTTTTGGGCATGGTCCGGACCGAAAAAGCCGTCATCGCTCTTTTTTATTGAACATTAAGATAAAGTCTGATAAAATAACCATGATTTGGTGACAAGGGGGTGCATTCGATTGGACCGATGGTGGCAGGACGCGGTCGTCTATCAGATCTACCCGCGCAGCTTCAAGGACTCCAACGGCGACGGGATAGGAGATATTCCCGGAATAATATCGAAGCTGGATTACATAAAGGATCTCGGCGTCAACGTGATATGGCTGTCCCCCGTTTACAAAAGCCCAAACGATGATAACGGCTACGACATCAGCGATTACAGGGACATAAATCCCGAATTCGGCACCATGGAGGACATGGAACGCCTGATTGCCGAAGCGGGCAGACGGGGTATAAGGATCATCATGGACCTTGTCATCAACCACACGTCAGACGAGCATCCCTGGTTCGTCAAAAGCAGGCAGGGCCATCCCGAGTACAGGGACTACTACTATTGGAGGAAGGGGAAAAACGGCGGCCCCCCTAACAACTGGACAGGTTTCTTCGGAGGCAGCGCCTGGGAAAAGGACGAGCAAACAGGTGAATGGTATCTGCACCTGTTTTCAAAGAAGCAGCCCGACCTCAACTACCATAACCCCAGGGTACTGGAAGAAGTAAAAGACATAATGCGCTTCTGGCTCGACAAGGGGATCGCGGGCTTCAGGTGCGACGTTATAAATATAATTTACAAGACATCGCTGGAAGACGGCAAAAGCAGGCTGATCCTCAAAGGCATCGAACACTATCTCTCACAGGAAGGCAACCACAAAATTCTCAGGACACTCAGGGAGGAAGTCCTGTCAAAATATGATTGCTTTACGGTCGGGGAAACGGTATTCGTGACACCGTCAATGGCAAGGGACCTGTGCGGCGCGGACCGCGGAGAACTTGACATGGTCTTTTCATTTGAGCACATGGAGACAGACCAGTTCATCGTCAAGTGGTTCAAGCGCAGGTTCAGGCCAAAGCGTTTTTTCAGGGTCATCTCGAAATGGCAGAGGGAACTGGACTGGAACGCAAACTACCTCGAAAATCACGATCAGCCCCGAAGTGTCTCCAGGTTCGGGGACGACGGCCGCTTTTGGGAAAAGAGCGCCAAGATGCTGGCAATGCTCCTTCTCACTCTCCGCGGAACTCCGTATATTTACCAGGGCCAGGAAATCGGCATGACAAACTTTGACTTTGTCTCCATGCAGGATATCCGTGACGTCGAATCGCATAACATTTATAAAATCGCGTGCGACCTGCATTTCCCCAAATGGTTCAGGTGGAGTCTCATAAAGAGGACGAGCAGGGACAACGCCCGGACTCCCATGCAGTGGGATACGGGCGAGCACGGCGGGTTTACCGACGGCAGTCCGTGGATAAACGCTAATCATAACTATACCAGGATAAATGTCGCTGACCAGAAAAATGACCCAAATTCGGTACTCTCTTTCTACAAAGATCTGATCCGGCTGCGCTCGGCTTCGCCCGTATTGCGGAAAGGTACGTTCAAACCCTTGAAGATCGGCCGCAAAGTCTTTATATACGAGAGAGAATATTTGGGCAGGAAGCTGAAGGTTATACTGAACTTCAGTCCCCGGACAAGAAAAATCGACATGCAAGGCAACGTCCTGATCTCCAACTACAAAAGAGGAGTACTGGACGGGAAAATATATCCTTGGGAGGGGGTAATTATAGGATGATCGTATCGGATAACAATGTATTTTATCTGACTACCAGGGATACAAGCTATATCTTTCGCATTACCGGGTTTGGTCATCTTGAGAGCGTTTATTATGGACGTAAAATACCTCAGCAGGATATAACACCGCTCCTGACCAAGCACACGATCATGCCCGGCGGAAACGTGGCTTATGATGCGTCCGACAATACATATTCGCTGAACACTTTGACCCTTGAATACTCCGGGATAGGCAAGGGGGATTTCCGCCACTCCCCTCTCGAAGTCAAGATGCCCGACGGCACGTTTGTCTCGGACTTCACATATCAGTCGCACCAGATTTTCGACGGCTATCTGGAAAGCGACTCTTTGCCGACCGCTTACGGAAGTCCGGAAGAGTGCAGGACACTTGAGGTATGCCTCACCGATAAGCCTAATAACGTATCGTTGTTCCTGTATTACACAGTCTACGAAGATACCAATGTCATCACAAGAAGGACCGTTTTGCAAAACAACAACGAAAACCCCCTCATAATACGGAAACTTATGAGCATGTCACTCGACCTTCCCGAGGGTGATTATGAACTGCTGACCCTTCACGGCGGTTGGATAAAGGAAGCCCATAAATGCACACGTCCCGTTACATATGGACTTTATGTAAACCAATCGCTCACAGGAGCGTCAAGCAATATCGCAAATCCCGGAATGATGCTTTATGAAAAAGGCGCATCCGAAAACCACGGCAAGGTCTACGGGTTCAACCTCGTATACAGCGGGAACCACTATGAAGCCGTTGAAAGGAGCAGCAGTTCAGTCCGGGTGATGACGGGCATCAACCCGCAATGTTTTGAGTGGAAACTTGAACAGGGCGGGAAGTTCGAATCGCCCGAATCCGTGATGACCTTTTCCGACAGAGGGTTCAACGGCGCAAGCCAAAACTTCCATGATTTCATAAACAGGCACATCGTTCGGGGAGACTGGAAGGGCAAAGAGCGTCCGGTCCTGCTCAACAGTTGGGAAGCCTGTTTTTTCGACTTCACCCAGGGCCGTTTGATGCGTCTAGCCAGAAAGGCCAAGGCTCTGGGTGTTGAGCTTTTCGTTCTGGATGACGGCTGGTTCGGAAAGCGCGACAGCGACAATGCCGGCCTTGGAGATTATCATGTCAACCGAAGGAAGCTACCGCGGGGGCTTGCTGCTTTTGTGGCAAAGATCAACAAACTCGGTATGGCCTTCGGGCTGTGGTTCGAACCCGAGATGATAAACGAAGACAGCGACCTGTATCGAAGCCACCCTGAATTTGCGGTATGCATACCTGACAGAAAGCCCAGTTATGGCCGCAATCAGCTGGTACTTGACCTCTGCAACCCCAAGGTCCGCGACTACATAGTGGAAAATGTCCGTCGCGTGCTTGACAGCGCGAACATTGGATATGTTAAATGGGATATGAACCGGCACATGACGGATATGTACTCTCCGTGCCTGGAAAATCAGGGCGAGTTTTACCACAGGTACATTACAGGTCTGTATGACATACTCAGGCGGATTTTCCATGACAGGCCGCACATCCTTCTGGAAAGCTGTTCTTCCGGCGGCAACAGGTTCGATCTGGGTATGCTATGTTTTTCACCCCAGATCTGGGCTTCAGACAACACCGATCCGGTAGAACGCCTGAAAATACAAACCGGACTCAGTTACTTCTATCCTCTTTCGACCATGGGTGCTCATGTCTCGGCAGCGCCGCATCAGCAAACGCTTCGCAACACGCCTCTGCCGACGCGGTTCAATGTATCCGCATTCGGCGTACTCGGCTATGAGCTGGATCTGAAATATCTGAACTTCTCCGAGCTCAAGGAGATCAGGAAGCAGATTTCCGAGTACAAAAAGTACCGCCGCGTGCTGCAGTATGGGAAGTTTTATCGATTTGACAAAAGAAAGCCCCATAAGGAAAACCTGCTCTGCGTGTCCGACGACAGAGATACCGCAATAGCGGGACACTTTCAGACGCTCGCACCCGCAAGCGATACAAATGACATCCTTCCGCTGACCGGTCTTGATCCGGATAAGAGATACACCGTCAAAACACTTGAACAGACATATGCGATCCGTCGGTTCGGGGCACTTGTCAGACACGCGATACCTATGAAAGTCGATCCGAACGGTTTCCTGTTCCGAACCGCAGACAAATATTACAGGCTTCCCGATGCCGTGGAGCAGTACGAGGGTTGGGGCATCGTGCTTGAAGAGGGCATCAGGCTCAACAGCCAGTTCATC
>JAAYMG010000219.1 GCA_012521525.1 Clostridiales bacterium
CGGAGGAGATTATATCCTTTCCCGCACTATGACAGACTACTGGACCAACTTTGCCAAAACAGGCGATCCGAACGGTCCGAACCTGCCGGATTGGCCTGCCTATAGCGCTGGCACTCCGCTGACAATGTGCTTTGACGAAAAATCGATAAAAGCTGAGGACCTGTCAGGTGATCCGATAACCGACGGGATGGTAAACCTGCTGGTTGAGAAAACATTCAGCGAGTTAAGCAAGTGAGTCCCGTAAATATCAATTTTGAAATAGTTTTGCAATGGGCTTTATCAGTTTTAATTTGATTTGCAATGGTCTTTATCAGGCATATATTGCAGTTATCCAGTGAAATTTGGCAAACATCGATTCGACATCATCAATGCATCATAAGTGAATGAAAGGAAACAGACCATAAATGACGCACAGCCGGACCTGCAAAGACGTTTTTCCCCGTGATTTCAAAGCCGTGATATTCGACATGGACGGGGTCCTCATAGACTCGGAGAGCAAGTATGCCATAGCTGTCGATCGCATGCTCGAGAGAAACAATTTCAGGCTCACTCCCGCGCAGCGGCTCAGTTTTGTGGGAACAAGCGCCCTGCTTATCGGCAAATGGCTCAAGGATTGGTTCCCGTCGGATCCCCGGAGCGTCGAGGAGCTTCAGGCGCTTTATGCCGATACTATACACAACTCGCTTTGTTCCGATGTTGACGGGCTCATCGAGGGAGTCGAAGAGTGGATAGACAAACTCAGAAGCCGGGGAATAAAAACGGCGGTGGCATCTTCCAGCGCCGACAGATCCGTGGATTACGCCGCCGACAGGTTTGGGCTGCGTTCGCGCATGGACGTGATCCTGTCCGCAAAAGATATAGAGATCGCAAAGCCCCATCCGGGCATTTTTCTGAAAGCCGCGCGGCTGATGAACGTGGACCCCTGCGATTGCCTCGTTATAGAGGACTCCCAGCATGGCATCGACGCAGCCAATGCAGCGGGAATGTACTGCGCCTCATTCTCGGGAGCGCCCAGACTGTTCGACGAAGTGCGCGGAGCCGATATAGAAATACGGCGTTACGATGAGGAAACGTTCAGGCGCATTTTCGGATGACCGCCGGCCGTGATGATAACGGCTTCCAGATACGGCTTTTTTAATCAAAATTTAATCTTTACTTAACCGTATTGAGTTTTACAACCTGCTTGATACAGTGTATAATTAAGGCTGAGCAGTATTTTGTCAGCCTTATTTTCTTTTTCATGCATATAATACTGTTAAACACATATGTATCTTTTGTCTGTATCTTTTGCCTATATCATATGTATGGTCTGCATTGGTACCGTCACAAACCCAACGTAAGACTAGCATCAGGACTTGCATCCATTGATCGGACCAAATTCGGTCGGCATTTGATCGGGCACAAAAGAAAGCATCATTCGACGAGAGGTAAGCCATGGACAATCCTTCAAAATTCGTAAAAACGAAAACCATATACTCGCCCTACCCTTATTATATCGTAGCGGGACTGTGGCTTGTCGGAGCTTTCATATTCAAATATCACAAGTTGCCGGTACTCCTTATGACCGGTGCGGTATCAATACTCGTTTTTTATCTGTCAAAGCGGATATTCCCTCCCAAAACGATAACAGTGGTCGAGCGCAACTACGAACCGGCGAAGTCCGGAAACAGGGACGCCGATCTGATGTTGCAGGAAGGGTATAAAGCATTAAAAAGGCTGCGGGAGCTCAACGACCTTATCCCACATGAAAGGCTGTCCGCGCTGATGGATAAACTGGAAATCGCAGGCCTGTCGATCTTTGAGCATATATCCGCCCATCCCGAGAAAGCCCCCCAAATCAGAAGGCTCATCAACTATTATCTGCCGTCCACGATCAAGATGATGGAGATGTGGAACGAAATGAGCGCACAGGACGTCAAAGTGGACAATATCAGGAGTTCCATGGAGCGGATCGAAAACGTCATGGAAACGATGGTGAAGGTGTTTGAAAAGCAGCTGGACACGCTGTACTTCCACACCGCCCTTGACATATCAGCCGAAATCGATGTGCTGGAAAGCATGTTTGCCCAGGAAGGGATCAAATAATAGGAACAGGAGCGAACAGTCATGAACGAAAATAGAATCGAACTTTCACTCGAACCGAATTTCGACATCCAGGCCCCTGTTATCGATCTTACGGAGATCTCCGAATCAGCCAGGCAAAAACCGGAAGCGGCTATAGCGAACATCAACGAAAATCAGCTTTCGCCTGAAGAGCGGAAGATGGTGGAGGAGTTTGCGTCGAAAATCGACCTCAACGACTCCAATATGATCCTGATGTACGGCGCCGGAGCGCAGAAGAAGGTCGCCGATTTTTCCGAAACCGCCCTTGCCAATGTCCGCACCAAGGACATGGGCGAAATCGGAGACATGATAACGGACCTTGTGGGACAACTGAAAAGTTTTTCGGTCGAAGAAGAGCAAAAGGGATTCCTTGGCCTGTTCAAGCGGGCAGGCAACCGGATCTCGGCAATGAAAGCAAAATACGAAAAGGCCGAAGTCAACGTCAACAAGATCTGCGAGATGCTGGAAAACCATCAGATACAGCTTCTAAAGGACGCCGCCATGCTGGATAAACTTTATATCCTAAATCTCACTTATTTCAAGGAGATTTCGATGTACATCCTGGCCGGAAAGAAGAAGCTGGAAGAGGCAAGGAACGAACTTGCGGCTCTGGTCGAGAAGGCAAGACAGACGGGTCTGCCCGAGGACGTCCAGGCGGCAAGGGACTTTGACGAGCGCTGCAACCGCTTTGAGAAGAAACTGCACGACCTGGAGCTGACTCGCATGGTCTCGATACAGATGGCACCCCAGATCAGGCTCGTGCAGAACAATGACGCCATGATGGTCGAGAAGATACAGTCGACCCTGATCAACACGATACCTCTCTGGAAAAGTCAAATGGTTCTCGCACTCGGGATCGCGCATTCCCGCCAGGCCATCGAAGCCCAGCGTGAGGTAACCAACATGACAAACGAACTGCTGCGCAGAAACGCCGAGATCCTTAAGACCGGAACGCTGGAAGCCGCAAAGGAATCTGAGCGCGGGATCGTGGATATCGAAACGCTCAAGCAGACCAACGAGACCCTGATTTCAACTCTGGATGAGGTCATGCGCATCCAGGAAGAAGGCCGCCAAAAGCGCCGGGCGGCGGAAGCCGAGCTCGGAAGGATCGAAGAAGAGCTGAAGAACAAACTCATGCAGATCCGCGATGCCAGGCAAATAAGTCCTCAGTAACCGTTCCCCGTGCATGAAGACCGGTTCAGCATGACGAGATGGAAACTCAGCAGAAGATGAACCGTTTCCCCGTGCATGAAGGCCGGTTCCCCTGCCTGCGCTTACTTGTAACCGGTATATAACAAAAGCTATCACTCTACAGGAGTATGCTGGAAATGAAAAATCCGAAAGTGGCATGTGTCATAATGGTCGCTGCCATCATCCTCTCCGTCATCATCGGCGGACACCGTTCTCTCTCCGCAGAGGCCGCGAAAGTCGAAGACATCTTCTATAACGGAGTTGCCGGGGACGGCTTCGGTGTAAACAGGGAGCTCAGCTATCGGGTCGGGCTCGCAAACAATATGGTAACTGTCGCAAAGCGGTATCTGCCGGCCGACGATCCGGATATCAAAGCGGTGCTTGACGCATGTTCAGCGATCGAAAAGGCAAAAAAGACGACGGATAAGGTGGCGGCAAACCGCAAACTCCAGTCCGCCTGTTCCGATCTGTATGAAAGGCTCGGAAAAGTCGACCTGAATGAAAAGGACTCAAGATACCGCGAAAACCTGATGACCGATCTCAACTCCAGCAACGATATAATAAGCAGGGACGGATATAATCAAAAAGCCGAACAGTTCAATACTGAACTGAAACGCTTTCCCGCTAATATCATAGGCCGTATCACAGGTATAAAGGCTTTTGCACTGGGCCGGTAAGACCGTGACACGGCGATCATCCCGAAAAAAGGAGGAGCCCTGTTGGGGCACAGGGCCGTTATACAGATGAAAAAAATCGCATGTTTGCTTCTGACGGCATGTCTTATCATAATCGGAGCCGCAGCCGCCAATATCCCCGAGCCGACCGAGGCGTTTTATGTTGCCGACTTTGCCGGTGTGTTGTCACGTGAAACCTCCGACCATATCGTCGCAAAGAATATAGACCTGTATGAACGCACAGGTGCTCAGATCGTCGTCGCCACGGTCGATTTCCTTGGCGGAGAAGACATCGGGGACTACGCCTATCAGATGTTCAACTATTGGGAGATCGGCTCCGCGGAGAAAAACAACGGAGTGTTGCTTCTCCTGGCGATCGGGGAGGATAACTATTGGGCTTTACAGGGCAAGGGCCTTGAAAGAGAACTCCCCAGTTCGGAGCTTGGCGATCTCCTTTACGAGTATCTGGAAGATGACTTTGCTGCAGGCAACTATGATGCGGGCGTCAGAAAGGTCTTTGACGCTATTTACAGTAAAGTAGACAACATATACAGGTATTCCGACCAGGGCGGCAAATCTCCCGGTTATACGATTCCCCAGCCGGTAAACGAAGATAAGGGCTCGTATGTTAGAGCCCCGCTCTTCGGACTGTTCTTTGGGGGAGCAAGTCTTATTTCAGCCATTATTATCATTTTCTTCATCGTGATATTTATTCTGGCTATCACTTCGCCGTTCCGCAGGATACGCCGCGGCGTATACCCCAGGCCGTACCGTACCTGGTGGCGGCCATGGGGATTCTGGGGCTTTGGCAGGACGTGGCACCATCACCACAGGCATGGTCCTCCCCCGCCTCCACCACCTCCCCCGCCGAGAGTCCCCCCTCATTCCCATACGACCGGCAGCGATATCTTCCGGGGAGGAGGCGGTTTTACCCGCGGAGGAGGAGCAGGTCGCGGATCGTCCTCCGTCAGCCGTAGCAGCGGCGTCTCGCGCGGCAGCTTCGGAGGCAGCTCGTTCAAAGGCGGAGGTTCGTTCAGAGGCGGTGGCGGCAGTACCCGCGGCGGCGGAGCCGGAAGAAAGTAATGACCTGAAGGGGATCGCATACGCGGTCCCCTTTTAGTGTGCTTTTTTGCTTGCCTTTTTCTATTAAGAATCTGCATCGTTTTTATTAGCAGCACCTGATTAGAAGTACCAGATCAGGATCACCTGATCCTCTGATATGATTGCATCCTGCATTCGCAGCCTATACCGGTCCTTTCCCCCCCCCAACAGTTCCCGGTCTATTGTAAAAAAGCTTCATATGTGTTATTATTTGATAAGCAAATGTTGAAATGAGGGAATTATGAAGGTTTTAGTAGTAGGAAGCGGCGGCAGGGAACACGCCATAGTATATAAGCTGCGGCAAAGCCCCGCTGTATCCGAAATACTATGCGCTCCCGGAAACGGCGGGATCTCGGACATCGCACGGTGCTTTGACGTCAAAGCCACCGATATCGAAGGCCAGTGCAGGCTCGCACTTGAACAGAAAGTCGACTTTGTGGTTGTCGCTCCCGACGACCCGTTGGCACTCGGCCTCGTGGACAGGCTGACCGCCCTGGGGATCCCGGCTTTCGGTCCGACAGCCGCAGCCGCCAGAATTGAATCCAGCAAGTCATTTGCGAAAAACCTAATGCGCAAACACGGCATACCGACCGCCGATTATGCTGTATTCAGCGATATTGACGCCGCACTGCAGTACGTACGTGCCAAGGGTGCCCCGATAGTAGTAAAATGCGACGGACTTGCCCTCGGAAAGGGGGTCGTGGTATGCCATACGACCGAAGAAGCCGAAGAGGCAGTCAAAATGATGATGTCGGACGGCGTATTTGGCAAATCCGGGAGCACGGTCGTGATCGAGGAATACATGACCGGACCGGAAGTGACCGTACTGTGTTTTACCGACGGCAAGACTCTGGTCCCAATGCCATCCTCCCAGGACCATAAGCGCGCATATGACGGCGATGAGGGTCCGAACACCGGAGGGATGGGTTCCATTTCTCCCTCGCCTTTCTACACCCCCGATATCGAAAAACGCTGCCTTGAGGAAATATTCATACCCACGATCAGGGCAATGGAACGTGAAGGATGTCCTTTCAAGGGCGTGCTGTATTTCGGGCTGATGCTGACGCCCGACGGTCCGAAAGTGGTAGAATACAATGCGCGCTTCGGAGATCCCGAGGCCCAGGCCGTCCTTGTAAGACTGGAAAGCGACCTTTTCGAGATCATGACGGCAGTGGTGGAAGGCACGCTCGATAATATCAATGTAAAATGGAACCAAAACGCCTCATGCTGCGTCGTGCTTGCCAGCGGAGGTTACCCTGCGGGATATAAAACAGGATACAGGATTTCAGGGCTGGACAAATCCTCCAGCATCATATTCCATGCCGGAACGAAGAAAACGGAAGACGGAGACTATGTTACAGCCGGCGGCAGGGTCCTGGGCGTGACCGCGCTGGGAAAAGATCTCAGCGATGCAGTCAATGCCGCTTACGAGGCCGTACGGCCGGTCGGCTTCGAAAACATGCACTACCGCCGTGATATAGGAAAAATCAAAAGAACAGGTGGAAATCAGTAATGGCTCCTCTGGACATACACATTCCCACACCTACGATCGTTGCGATGATAGCCGTCATCGCCGTTCTTTTGGGCTTTACCGCAGTCGTTTCGATCCTGTTGATGCGCAAATACGAGATGAACCTCTCTTCGATCATCCTGGGGTTCCTGATGTATGTTGTCTTTGACACGATCCTGCTGAATTTGTTCGACTCCTTTCTGCTCAGCGAGACTTCTCTCGCTTTGAAGGACCTGATTTACTCGACAGCCTGGAGCTACACCTTATACTTTGCTTTCATAAATGCCCTTTTCTACACTGCGGGCTTTAACGTAGTCCTCAGGGTCGCAATGAATTCGGATACTGGAGTGGGATCGGGCATCGCTGTTGGTATCGGGACAGGCATATCGTATGTGGTCCTGGGAGTCGTGATCCCCCTTATTAACAATGTGACAGCAGCTTTGGAGATAAACAAGATCGGTGCATCCGAATTTTTGGCGAAGGCCGAGGAGTCAAACAGGCAGACTGTGATCGACGCCATTGAAGCTCTAAGGAACTCGTCTGCCTCCGATTTTCTGCTGTCCGGTTATGAAAAGCTTATGATGTTTGTCATTTTGCTCTCGGCGGCGACGATATTGTACCTGGCGGTCACACGCCGTTCACCTTTCCGGAATCTATATGTCGTACTGGGCATGATGATTTTGATCTTCGCGCCGCCTGCCCTGTTTACATTCGGGACCATAACAAACCCGCTGCTGCTGCAGGCCCTTATGACAGTCGGTGCCGCATGCTTCGTCATAGTTGCAGTACGTCATGTGCTGAAATACGGCTCAAATCCACTGCGGCATTGATAGATATTGGTAGGCAGGTATCTGTTTGCTTAACAACCCTCTAGAAGGCATAAAAATAGCTCTGGCTCCCATGGCCGGAGTCACGGATATCGCATTCAGGACGATTTGCCGCGAAAAGGGCGCCGAGCTGACTTATACCGAAATGGTCAGCTCCAAAGGCCTGGTACACAATGATGAAAAATCACGTTCCCTTCTCAGGCTGGGGAAGGACGAGCACCCGTGCTGCGCCCAGATTTTCGGCTCCGAACCCGCTACGATGGCTACAGCTGCGGCAATGGCAGCAGAGATATCGGGTGCGGATATGATCGACATAAATATGGGCTGTCCTACGCCAAAGATCGTTTCAAACGGGGACGGATCAGCTCTCATGCGGGATCCCGATCTGGTCGCGGCAATAATATCGGCAGTAGTCGAAGCAAGCCCGGTCCCTGTCACCGTAAAGATCAGAAAGGGATGGGACAATAGTTCCGTCAATTGCGTCGAGATAGCCAAAATTGCCGAAGAGAACGGCGCTCATGCGATCTGCGTCCATGGGCGTACTCGTACACAGCTATACTCGGGTAAGGCGGACTGGGACGCCATAAGGGATGTCAAAAATGCGGTTTCCATCCCGGTGATAGCGAACGGAGACGTCTTTTCCGAAGAAGACGCCGTAAGGATCCTGGAACATACGGGTGCCGACATGGTCATGATCGGAAGAGGGGCATTGGGAAACCCGTGGATCTTTGCAAGGACGGCCGCGATTTTGTACGGCAGGAGACCTCCCGATCCCCCAACATTGGATGAGATCTGTGACACCGCACTATACCAGTTCGAAATTCTGATGGAGAACAAAGGAGAACGCGTGGCCTGCCTTGAGATGCGGAAGCATTTCGCCTGGTACCTGAAAGGGATCCCCTATGCTGGTCGATATAAAGAGAAGATCACAAAGGTTTCAACAAAAGAGCA
>JAAYMG010000220.1 GCA_012521525.1 Clostridiales bacterium
ATCCTCCTCGGTTTGGTATTTGTTTAGCAACTATATTTTACCGAGGTATGAGCTTTGGCTCAACTCCTTTTTACACCATTATATAGACTTAATCAGGCTAATTAGATATATAGACTTAATCAGGCTAATTAGAAGATGCATATATAACAATATGAACAGGAGGTATTTATGGGAGGTGTCAGATATTGAGTCACGTATTATTTGATGAAGAAAAGTGCATAGGCTGTGGCAAATGTGTGGAGGATTGCTGCGCGGGTAACCTGTACCTTGAAAACGGGAAACCGAAATCTAAAGAATCAGGTTGCATCGAGTGCGGACATTGCTATGCGATTTGTCCGACGGGAGCTGTATCCATGCCGGAGTATGACTGCAGCAATTGTGACAGGGTAGGATCCTTTACACGATTTGATGAAGATGAAATGCTCCTGGCAATGAAATCAAGACGCTCGATCCGTCGTTTCAAAAATCAGCCTGTGACGGCGGAACAGATACATAAAATCATTGAAGCAGGCCGATATACTGCTACGGCATCAAATTCCCAGAATGTAACCTTTACGGTCATATCAGGAGAAAAGCTGGCAGAGATTGAGAAAGCAGGCGTGGACTTTTTCAGGAAGCTTATTCGCCTGGCAAAACCGTTTTCTTCCTATGCAAGGGATGTTGTAATCGATGACCATTTCTTTTTCTTTAATGCACCGGTGGCTATACTTGTCTCCGAAATGAAAAGCACATTTGGCGGCAATGTGAACGGTGCTCTTGCGGCAGCGCATATGGAAGTTCAGGCGGAAAGCATGGGACTCGGAGTTTTGTACAGCGGCTTTACAGTTATAAATGCCAAGATTAACAGGAAAGTTAAGAAAATACTCTCCCTCGGGAAACAGGAAAAGCCCGTCGCCTGTCTTGTTATCGGATATCCGGATGTAAAGTATCATAGGATACCTCCGAGAAAGCATGCTAAAGTAAGAGAACTTAGTTGAGATATCTGTTTGCCCGTGAATTGGCCTGACAATGCGACTTCTGCTGCGGTTGTTTATATATAATTTAATGTCGATTGCATTTTTAGTCCTGAAGCAGCAGGTGTTGTCTGACGCATTAATCACTGTAAAAATCGCGTATCCGGCATCTTGTTAAAGGATGACCGATACGCGATTTTATGTCGATCTGACTTTGATATGCAGGACTAAGTACTTAGGGTAGCTCGCCTGTCAATACATACTTGATCTCGTCGTCTTTTTCGCCCGAAATGAGATACTGCAAGTACTGGTAGGAGTCTCCGCTTGAGGCATAAGTGTTACCAAAGTAAAGCCTGTGATTATGATCAAGACCGAAGAGAAGGTTGTCATAGCAAACACTGTACTTCTCGAGCAGTTCCTGTGCCCTTGGGAAATCGGTGATACCATAACCGCATTCCAAATCAGTGTTAGGGTAGGCGAATTCTACGCTGTCGACAATATTCAGGCTGCCGTCCCCGTTCAGATAAAATACAATGACATAATGACCGGTTCCGAGCTGCGTATTGACCCTGTCTTCTATCAGGTAAGCACCTTCCCCCGGAATGACCGTCATATAATAATTCGTAAATTCGGTGCCGCCCGAGACCCTGGGTTCTGAGACGATGAACGATTCCAGGAATTTAACTTCACCGTCTTTTAGAGTAAAAATCTTCAGTTCTGCGTTGCCGTATGTGTTGGGGGATGATTTGTTGTGTATCGTATATAGTTCAGGGATACCGTCGTGAGTTAAATCGGCTACGCTGTAAAATCTTTTCGAGACGTAATCGAACTTGTCAAGCGCATAAGGCATGTATACACGTACAGCATCTTTGTACTTGTCCAACGCAGATTTTTCTGCCGGTGCTTGTACTTCAGGCTGACTGGTTTGGCCTTGTTCAAGCGTTTGACTGTCGCTTTCGGACGGGGGAACGGGCAGCTGCATGATACTGCCGTCGCCATGGATAAGGTACTTAGTCCTGCCGGTATCCGACGTATAAAGGATGCCTTCTTCCGTTTCTTCCAGAGTCCCTTTTGAGGACGA
>JAAYMG010000221.1 GCA_012521525.1 Clostridiales bacterium
ACTTATGCCTATACTTTGTGACTTAAGACTTAAGACTTAAGACTCATAACTTATGATTTATGAATTTATGAGTTCATAAGTTTATGAGTTTATGAATTTAATAATTGTATTACTAATTAATGAAATATGAACTTATGATCTTATTTTGATCTGAGGAACTTTACGATCTCGGTACCGGCTTTTGCGCCCTCATAGACGGCTTTCGCAATCTGAAGCAGACCCCCTGTACAGTCGCCCGCCGCGTAAAGTCCCGGGATGGAAGTAGCCATATTTTCATCCACAACGATCCTGTTGCCGTCAATGATCGCGCCGACCTTTCTGGCAAGGTCCGTGCTTCCGGCGACACCTATGGCTATGAACACACCGCTGAACGGAATGCGTGTTCCGTCCTTGAAAAGGACTCCCTCCAGGACATCATTGCCTTCAAAAGCCTCTATCTCCTTATCGACGACTTCGACCCCTTCGGGGACTTCGGCTTCCATCGGCTTCCCGTCTGTAAGGATGGTTACGGAACCAACGATCGGTTTCAACTCAAGGGCTTCGTGCACTGCATACTCACCGTTTCCCATCACTGCGACATTTTTGCCCCTGTAGAAGAATGCGTCGCATATGGCACAATAGCTTATTCCAATGCCCTCAAGCTCGCGGATCCCTTTGATACGGGGCGTCGTCCTGGATGTGCCGGTAGCAATAAGAACGGCATCGGACTCGTACTGCCCGTCTTTCGTCTTTACAACGAACTTTTCGTCGTATGCAATGCCGACGACTTCATCGTCGATGACCTGAGCGCCTGTGTTGATAGCCTGGGCGATCCCCTGCCGGACGAGTTGCCTGCCGTCGATCGGTTTTTCAAATCCGTAGTAGTTTTCGATCTTGCTTGCTCTCGCAAGGGCTCCCTCGTCCTTGCCGATGACTATTGTATTCACATTGGCTCTTGAAGTGTACAGAGCCGCGGAAATTCCTGCCGGTCCCTTTCCTATGATAACGACTGTTGGCATATTATACCTCCCAATACTTCATACACCCATTTTAACACAAAATCCTTGCCTTGTAACGATCAAATCGTTCAGCTTTTTAAAACAGCGTAGATATAGAAAGTGATAAGTGAAAAGCTCATACAGAGGTATAATCAACCGACAGATTAGAAATCCGGCAGACAGGGTATGTAAGTCGACAGGCAGAAGTGGTCCTCAGCAGCGTTATTTTTTCAGCCTCTTGCGAACAGCTTCACCCATTGCCTTTGTTCCGACCGGAACGAATATATCACCGCTTATATCAGCAGTCCTGATGCCGTCAGACAATGTGTTCATGACCGCCCTTTCTATACAGTCCGCCTCTTCCGTAAGATTGAATGACAAGCGAAGCATCATTGCTGCCGAAAGGATGGCTGCGAGGGGATTGGCAAGATCTTTGCCGGCAATATCGGGTGCCGATCCATGGATGGGTTCATATAGCCCCCTGATCCCGTCGCCGAGGCTGGCTGAGGGGAGCATACCGATGGAACCTGTCAGCATGCTTGCTTCGTCAGAAAGGATATCGCCAAAAGTGTTTTCGGTGACGATCACGTCAAATTGTGAAGGGTTCCTGATAAGCTGCATTGAAGCATTGTCAACATACATATCCGAATATTCCACGTCCGGGAATTCGGCACTGAGGCGGTGCATCACTTCTCTCCAAAGCCGGGAGGATTCAAGTATGTTGGCTTTGTCCACGCTTGTGAGTTTTTTCCTGCGGCTGCGCGCAAGAGAAAAGGCTATGCGTCCTATACGCTCGACTTCTTTCTCGGTATAGTACATGGTGTCATATGCCGCTTCTCCCATGTCCTCCGTACGATCGCGTCCTTTTGCGCCGAAATAAAGCCCGCCTGTCAGCTCCCTTACCACGACCAGATCCACTCCCCCTCGCGATATCGAATCCTTAAGCGGACAAGCGGAACTCAGAGGAGGAAAGAGGGTAGCGGGACGGATATTTGCGTACAGCCCCAGTTTACTGCGCAGCCCTAAAAGAGCCTG
>JAAYMG010000222.1 GCA_012521525.1 Clostridiales bacterium
CGGCTGCCGCTTTTTGCCGTGTTTTTTGCACTGTCAGACTGTGATGTCAATTCCCATTCTCCTATACGGCAAAGTTTTGAAGACTTCTATGAGCGACCTGTTATGTTCAAGCTTATTGATCTTTACTGATCCGAAACGGTAACCGGAGTCCTGTATGCTTCGGCGAAACGATGATTCCATTTTTGAAAAGACCTTCAGGTGCTCCTCGGGGCACAGAAGGAGGAAATCTATCGTTTGGCCGCGCACGAACAGTTCGGCTTCAAACCTCCCGATCCCCGTTATGTCGAACACGATCATAAAGTGTATATCGCTTCCTGCCGAACTGTCACCGGAAACTTCGGCTTCTTCGTTTCCGTTGGGGTTGATCCAGATCTCGGCGTAGGACTTGATGCCGTCATATTGGAGCGGCAGTATGTAATGCAGAAGAGGAGTAAAGTTGTTGGGTGAGGACAACAGGCTGTTGATTATGGTGTCAAGCTTGGCTTTGGAGGCATCAGTCAGGGACTCGTTATCGTATTCTCTGGCCAGAAGCCTTATAAGAGTCCCCATCACTTTTGAGCCGCCAGATTGCCTGTCCAATAAATCGTCAAAGTTCACTCCGTCAGCGAGAGAAGACGATCGATCGTCGTGCTGAGGTCCATTACCGGGGTCCTTGATACCGTGAAGCAAAACCGATTCAAAAAGCGATAAAAACTCCTGCTTTTCCTGCTCGCTTTGCAAAAGCTCTGCGAATTGCTCACCCATTTGCGTCACAGTATCGGAATTTTGATAGTACCTGGAAAGGTTATATAGAACCAGCGGCAGGAGCTTTTCTATTTTCTCGTTGAAGAGTATGGAAGATTCTATTTCACGAAACAGTGTATTGATATCGGCCTTTAACGACGGAAGCATATCGGGCGCGTCGTCTCTTCTGAAACGCGATGCCAGGCTCGCAAGTTTCTCCGAAAGTTCCCTGGAAGGTGACAGTGACCGGGCCAGGTACTCCAGGTTGTTTGCCACCGAGCGCAGGGCCTGCTGTCCTTCAAGCCTGCCGTTGACCGCCTTGAGCAGCCGAAGGGCGGAAACGACGGTTTCGGGATCGCTGCCGTTGCCGAGGAGCGTACGGAGGAAGTCGAAAAAATCCCCCTTGAAATCACTTGAGGCTCTCTCCTGTCTCAACAGTTCAGGGACGATCTCCCCGGGGAGGACAAAGAGGGCTTCAAACATCTGGACGATTTCGGACGTTGCCGTCTTGTTGTTCAGGGGCAGGAGCCCGACGACTTCCATCAGAAGATAAATGTCGTTTATATAGCCCGACATGACATCGGGATCGCGAAGCAGCTCGACCTGAGCCGGTACGGTAAATGACTGGCCGGCGATGGTGTTGTTCTGCATCAGAAGCTCGCTTTGGGGGTTTGGCTTGACGACCCTCGTAAGGTCATGCAGAGAAAAGACCTCGCCGGGAGCGGGCTGTTTCTGCTGCAGCTGAGCCGCGTTCCTGGAGATGAGAGGTGTCGTGATACGAAGTATGTCGGCCACCGTTCATCCATCCGTTCATCAAAGATTAGCAGACTATCACATTCGGGAAAGTCTCCTTACTTTATATATCGTATTCTTTCGATCATATTTTAGCATATCATATTAAGTTTTGCAAAAAAATGTCGATTATTTCTCTTAATAGATCATATAAGTGCTTTTTATTGACTGTTATCAGTTTATCGAGGCCCAACGACCGTTAAATTACAAAAAATATGGAGTAAAATGTTGAATAAAATCGATTTTTCTGATATGCTTCAATATAAGTCAACTTGCATTTTTGCCACACAGAGGCATATGGGATTCCGCAGGCACCGGGATGTGCCGGAATCAACTCAGAGTAGCAGAGAAGGTGAAGTAAATGTCCCCAATCGATCCAAGCATGATGCCTATGCTGGACACATTCGTGTTTGAGACTACTACGCTTCTGGAACAGCTTGACGACATCCTGCTCGAGGCTGAAAAGAGCGGCGGTCTGGACGAGGAGAGCGTAAACGAGATCTTCCGTGTCATGCATACCATCAAGGGCTCTGCAGCCATGATGGGAGCTGACAACATTTCGACCCTGGCTCACAAAGTAGAGGACCTGTTTTTCCTCATAAGAGAAGATCTTTCAAGGATGGAGCCCAGGAGCGGCGAAATCTTTGACCTGGTCTTCAAGGCATCCGATTTCCTCAAGACGGAGATCGAAAACGTGGACAAGGAAGATTATGATCCGGCAGACGCCTATGAACTGGTCGATTTGCTCAACTACGAGATCGATGCCATCAACGGGACCGCATATATGGAAGCGGTTTCCGGAGAAGGCTCTGATGGGGCATCTGACGGAACTGGTATTGAGAATGCCGGCGGCGAGAACACCGACGGCAAAAGTTCCGACCTTTCACATGTTGCGGAAGGGACGTCCGGGGAGAGGGACGACTCCGAAAAAGCCTATGCCGTGCGTGTGTTTTTCGAAGACGACATCCAGATGGAAAATATACGCGCCTTCATGCTGCTTACCCAACTCAGGGACTACTGCGATATAATCGGATCCGAACCGGAAAATCCCGAAACAGATTCCAAAAACAGCGCTCTCATCATCAAGAACGGATTTATCGTGCATTTCCGCACTTCAAACATCCGGAGCACATTATCTGTCATAGAAAACTCCCTGCATATCAAAAGCTATGAGCTCCTGGATACTGACTGCGCTGAAGAAGGCCGGGCGAGGGAAGCTGACGGATCAAAACCTGCCGCCGAGGTGCAAAGAGGCATGGCAGGCAAGTCAGAACGCCCGAAGGAACAACAGCCAAAGAACGTTCAGCCGGTCAAGACCGGCAAGCAAAGCTTTATCAGTGTCAACCAGGCGAAACTGGACCAGCTTATGGACCTGATGGGTGAAATAGTGATAACCGAGGCGATGGTCGCCAACAATCCCGACCTCAAGGGCCTCAACCTCGACAACTTCAACAAGTCTACGCGCGAGCTCCGCAAGCTCACAGACGAACTGCAGGACATCGTGATGTCGATACGCATGGTGCCCCTTTCCGAGGTGTTCCAGAAGATGAACAGGATAGTTCGTGACATGAGCAAGAAGCTCGGCAAAGAGGTCGAGTTTGTGACCGAGGGCGGGGACACGGAAGTCGACAAGTCGATAAACGACATTATCGGCGATCCTCTCATGCACATGATACGCAACGCCGTTGACCACGCCATTGAAACACCCGAGGAGCGTGCTGCGGCCGGGAAACCCAGGCAGGGCAAGGTCATCCTCGGGGCCAGGAACATAGGCGGAGAAATAGTGATAACGGTCGAGGACGACGGGCGCGGCCTCGATCCGGCAAAGATACTTTACAAGGCCGCAAGCAAGGGTCTGCTTACCAAGCCCGAATCGGAATACAGCGTCAAGGAAATCTTCCAGCTGATCATGATACCCG
>JAAYMG010000223.1 GCA_012521525.1 Clostridiales bacterium
ACTCCCCACCTCGCAAGGTCATTGGCGCCGCGGATCGTCCCGTGCCCGCCGATCGCTATGATCCCGTCGATACCGAGATACTTGCAGGTCTTGACGGCGCGCTGTATCCCGTCATCGGTCATGAACTCGGGGCACCTTGCGGTGTACAGTATGGTCCCCCCGCGGGTCACAAGCCCGTTGACGCTTTTATCGTCCAGAGGGGTGACATCACCGTTTATAAGTCCGCTATAACCCCTTCTTATCCCTATGCATTCGATACCCATATATATGCAGCTCCGGACAACGGCGCGGATCGCAGCATTCATTCCCGGAGCATCTCCACCGCTGGTGAGTATGCCAAGGCGTTTGATTTTCTTTTCCATAAAAAGCTCCTATCCCAAAAATACGATAAAATATATAATTTTCAATGCAAATATACTGCACGTTATTATCTGTCAATTATTATAACAGGTACAAACCGCGCAGTAAATAAAGTTTTTTGTCATTTTACTGCTTTAAAACAACATTTTCAGCACCCAAAAGCTCTTTCAGCCTGTTGATGAGCCGGGGATCCGGGTCGATCCGGCAGCCCTCCCTGCTGCCGGTATCGGCATAGTAAAGTATCACCGGGACTGCTCCGGGGAACATGGACAGCATCGGCTTAACTTTTGAAGTCACCCTGTCCGCTTTTCCTGGCAGCTTGATATATACCTTCATTTTGCCGTCTTCCGGGGCATTCGCCTGTTTATTATTGGCTTTCATATTCAGGTCGGTTATGGGCCTTATGCTGTCGCAAAGGATCTGGGGATCCCGGTCCTCCCTGTATGACAACCTGCCGCTGACCAGGACACCGGCATCCTCTTTCAGGTAGATGCTGCACCTCTCGAGAGTTTTCGGAAATACAAGGATCTCAATGGCACCGGTTTCGTCTTCAAGCTCCACGTATGCCATGACACTGTCTGCCTTGGTCGTCTTCATACGGACTTTTGTTATCATGCCCGCAACGTCGATTGGCTGGTTGTCCTCAAACCCGTTTTCCTCCTCGCCCGAAACGATACGTCCGATCTGGGCGGTATGTATCAAACGAAGGATATCCCTGTATTCATCCATGGGATGCCCGCTGAGATATAAGCCCGTTACCTCTTTTTCATAGCCGATGAGGACCTTCTTCGGGAACTCGTCTATGTCCGGCAGAGGGATCTCCTGCATCGGTGTCTCGTCGACCATTGAGAAGATATCGAGCTGTCCCTCAAGATTTTTCTGTTTGGAATGCGCTATGTTGTCCAGGATCAGTCCGCTGACCTGCAGCAATGCACTCCTCTTCCCAAAGGAGTCAAATGCACCGCATTTTATGAGGCTCTCCAGCGCCCTCCTGTTCAGGTCCCTGTTGAACATGCGCTCGCAGAAGTTTTGGAGCGAAGTGAATCGCCCGTTGTTCGTGCGCTCCTGGACTACCTCCTGGATGAATCTCCTTCCGATGTTCTTGACGGCCACAAGTCCGAACCTGATCGTTTCACCGACGACGGTAAAGCCCCCCTCGGACTCGTTGATGTCGGGCGGAAGCACCCTGATGCCCATTTTCCGGCACTCCGCGATATACTCGGCAACCTTGGTCGTTGAGTCAAGGACAGAGGTCAGAAGCGCGGCCATAAATTCATGGGGATAGTGGCACTTCAAATATGCCGTCTGGAACGAGACAACTGCATATGCCGCCGCATGCGCCTTGTTAAAAGCGTAGTTGGCGAAATCTAGGATCTCGTCGAACAGACTGCTCGCTATCTCTTCGCTGACGCCGTTGGCGGCGCACCCCGGGATGTTTTCCTGGGGGTTCCCGCGGATGAAGTTTTCACGCTCCTGCTGGAGGACCTTCATGTTCTTTTTGGACATCGCACGGCGCACCACATCGGCGCGTCCCAGTGAGTATCCCGCCAGCCTGCGGAATATCTCCATGACCTGTTCCTGGTAGACGATGCAGCCGTAAGTGACCTCCAGGATGTCCTTGAGCATCGGATGTTTGTAGCTGATCGAGGAGGGATTGTGCCTTGCCTCAATGAAGCGCGGGATCGAATCCATCGGCCCCGGCCTGTACAATGCCACGACCGCGGTTATCTCTTCGAGGGACCGCGGCTGGAGGGACGTGACGACGCTCGTCATGCCCGCGCTTTCAAGCTGGAACACGCCCTGTGTATCGCCTTCCGAAAGCATCTTGTACGTATCCGGGTCGGATATGTCGATCTTGTCTATGTCAAAGGACGGGTCTTTCCGCTTCACCATTTTGGCGGCTTCATCAATGACGGTAAGGTTCCGCAACCCCAGGAAATCCATCTTCAGGAGACCCAGCTGCTCCAATGTGACCATTGTGTACTGGCATACGATCGCCTCGTCATTCCTTGCGAGCGGTACATAGTCGGATACCGGCTCCTGGGTTATCACGACTCCCGCGGCGTGGGTGGACGCATGGCGGGGCATCCCTTCCAGCGCCTTTGCCGTATCGATGAGGTTCCTGATCCTTGCGTCGTCATTGTAAAGGTCACGCAGGGGCTTTGACACCCTCAGGGCTTCGTCGAGGGTCATCCCCAGCTGGAAGGGCACCAGTTTTGCCACCGTGTCCGCTTCGGCATAGGGGATATTCAGGACCCGGGCAACGTCCCTGATGGCTCCTCTTGCCGCCATGGTTCCGAAAGTGACTATCTGCGCTACATGGTCCGCTCCATATTTGTCGACCACATAGTCTATGACTTCCTGTCTCCTGTTGGGACAGAAATCTATGTCGAAGTCGGGCATGCTTATACGCTCAGGATTGAGGAACCGCTCAAAATACAGCGAGTACTTTATGGGGTCTATGTTGGTTATCTGCAGGCAATACGCTGCCATGCTTCCGGCTCCGGATCCCCTTCCGGGTCCTACCGGTATGCCTTTCGAGCGGGCATAGGCAATAAAATCGCTTACGATCAGGAAATAGTCTACAAATCCCATATCCCTGATCGTGTTCAGCTCATACATCAACCTGTCCATATATCCGTCGGGATCGTCGGGATATCTCATGTTGTAGCCTTCGATACACAGCTTTTTGAGGTACTCGAAAGCGTCATTTTCTCCGTCGGGCAGTTTGAACTTGGGCAGGTGGTACTTGCCGAATTCGAAGTCAAAGCTGCACATTTCCGCGATCTTCAGAGTATTCTCAATGGCTCCCTCATAGGCGGAAAACAGTGCGGCCATTTCATCCCCGGTCTTGAGATAGAACTGGTCGCCTTCGAATCTCATCCTGTCTTCGCTGTCTATGGCCTTGCCAGTCTGTATGCAAAGCAGAACGTCCTGTATCACCGCATCTTCCCTGCGCAGATAGTGGACGTCATTTGTCGCCACGAGCGGGATCCCCGTTTCGCGGTGGATCCTCAAGATGCCCCGGTTGACCGCTTTTTGCTCCTCCATGCCGTGGTCCTGGAGCTCCAGGTAGAAGTTGCCCTCTCCGAATATCTCCAGGTATCTCAAAGCGGTCGACTTTGCGCCTTCGTAGTCACCTTGGAGCAATTTGGCCGGGATCTCTCCCGCGAGGCATGCCGAAAGGCATATCAGGCCTTCCGAATGTTCTTCAAGAAGCTGCTCGTCTATGCGAGGCCTTCCGTAAAAGCCGTCGACAAACCCCGCGCTGACAAGCTTTATCAGGTTCCTGTAACCGACTTTGTCTTTGCACAACAGGACAAGATGCCCGGACTCGGAGTCCAGTTGGTGCACCTTGTCAAAACGGGAGCGCGGCGCTTTATAGACCTCGCACCCTATTATCGGCTTTATGCCGGCTGCCTTGCATGCCTTATAAAAGTCGACCACGCCATACATGACTCCGTGATCGGTGATCGCCAGAGCTTTCTGTCCCAGTTCTGCCGCATACGCGGCAAGCTGCTCAATACGGCAGGCTCCGTCAAGAAGGCTGTATTCACTATGGACATGCAAGTGGACAAAGTCAGTCATACAAACTACCCCGCTTGTCAAACCCATCTTCATGTTCCGTTTCCGCCAGTTCGACCAGCCGGTTGAGACGGTGATTGAGTCCCGACCTGCTTACCTTCAAAGGCGACAACGTTACCAGTTCCCCCAATGTCGCGTCAGGATATTTCAGCCTCAGCTCCGCCGACTGGCGAAGCTTGTCCGGCAGGTTCTCAAACCGGCCGCTTTCTTTCAGCTTGCGAATAGATTCTATCTGCCGTTGGGCAGCGTCCACCGTCTTTGAGAGGTTGGCTGGTTCGCAATTGACGCGCCTGTTTATATGGTTTCTGAGTTCCTTTTCGACCTTCGCTTCCATGACCTTGATCGCCGAAGAGGGCGCCCCGCTCTTCGTCAGGAAATCCTCGACAGCCTCGCTGTCCTTGAAATATATCATGTAGTTGGACTTTCTCATCGTGATCTTGGGCGAAAAGCCCATGTCAAGCAGCAGGGCCATGACTTCCCTTGACAGGTGGTAATGCCTCGTCACAAGTTCCAGGTGGTAACCCCTGTCTGGGCTCGTCACGGAACCCGCCGCCAAAAAAGCCCCTCTGATGAACGCTTCCCGGCAATGCTCCTCTTCAAGGAGCGCGGCATTCAAATGCAAAGCAAAATGCCTTGACTCGTCATACCCGTAGTATTCCATGATCCTGTCCAGAGCGTCCTTGTCTGTCAGTACAAGGACGTCCTTTACGACCGAGCTTCCGACAGTCGTATTGTCAAACTCGGCCTGAAATACGCGTTTCAGCATGGCCTGTATCCTGGTCGAAAAAATCTCATGCTCAGTGATTATCCTTATTTCATTCTCATTAAAGGTGTTTGAGAACAGGAACACTCCGTAAAGCTCGGCAGCTGCACAACAGTTCAGCTTTACGGAAGCCCGGCACATCTCGTTTTTTACCATTGCCGAGAAAGTCATTTCCCTTCACCTCTAAGCGCCGGTCCCTCCCGGCTGCATATTTTCGCGCATCCAGTCCAGTATCAGGCGGTCATATCTCCCGTAAATGCCCGGCCTCGGGTTCTTCCTGGCATGGATCGCCATAAGCTCGGCAGCCAGGACCCTGGGGTTGTGCCTTGCAAGGTTCCCGCCTTCACCGATAACATGTCGTTCTATGAGCTCTATCCCGGCGGTATAGAACTTCTCCCTGTCTATCACGGTCGGACCCGCGCCTTCCTTGTC
The DNA here is from genome assembly GCA_012521525.1 of Clostridiales bacterium. Taxonomy (GTDB): domain Bacteria; phylum Bacillota; class Clostridia; order Oscillospirales; family JAAYOS01; genus JAAYOS01. The sequence goes on from JAAYMG010000223.1 coordinate 5,141, forward strand.
ATAATTGATGACCAGATGTTCCGCAACGGGGCCTGAATTTACCAGACATATATCAAACAGCATATCTCTTGAATGCTGGAATATGCTCTTTACATGGTCGAATGCCGTATAGCCCTCAGTCTCGCCTTCCTGCGTCATCACGTTGCAGACATAGACCTTCACGGCCTTCGATTTTGAGATCGCATCCACCACACCTTTGACAAGCAGATTAGGGATTATGCTCGTATAGAGACTCCCGGGTCCGAGGACTATCATGTCGGCTTCACCAATCGCCTCGACGACTTCGGGTATCGGCTCGGGGTTTTCGGGCACAAGGCGTACCCGCCTGATCCGGCTCTTCTGCTGCTTCTTTACATGGAATATCTTAGACTCGCCTGTGACTTTAGCGCCGTTTTCAAACTCCGCCTCAAGGTTGACGTCTGCCGTCGTTACGGGCAGTACGCGGCCAGTGATAGCAAGGACGTCGCTCATCCTCTTGACTGCCTCGTCAAACGAGCCGCATATCCTGCACAGGGCCGCCAGAAAGAGATTGCCGAAGCTCTGGCCCGAAAGGCTCCCTTCCGTGAAACGGTAGGAGATGACCTGCGACATGAGCGGTTCAACATTTGCAAGCGCCATGATGCAATTTCGTATGTCTCCGGGAGGCAGTATCCCCATTTCGCTTCTGAGGATGCCGGAACCGCCGCCGTCGTCGGATACAGCTACGATCGCAGTAATATTTTCCGTACATTCCTTCAGCCCTTTCAGGAGAGTTGAAAGACCCGTGCCGCCGCCGATGGCGACTACCTTGGGTCCGACGATCCGTGCGGACTCTATGTCGCCCAGCTTGTATTCCCCCGGCCTGTACAGGATTATATCCTCAGGTTCCTCGTCTATATTTCTGACAAATTTATTGTTTTCCATCAAATCCCGCCTTCACTTATGATCCCAATACCCTCCCGCAGCCATACTAAGATAGTTATTTCTGTATATCTCTATGAGAAGTCACAACATGATATCCCTGTTTTTGCAGGTAGGCGGCGACCTCTTCCGCGATCGCCGTAGATCTGTGTTTGCCTCCCGTACAGCCGATCCCAATGGTCAGGGAGCTTTTTCCCTCTTCTATGTAAGCCGGCAGAAGAAACATCAGCAGGGGATAGAGCCTTTCCAGAAACCGGTCAGTCTGCTCAAAGCGGAATACATAATCCCGCACGGGCTTATCCAGTCCTGTCAGGTCCCGGAGGTTTTCAACATAATAGGGGTTTG
>JAAYMG010000224.1 GCA_012521525.1 Clostridiales bacterium
CTCGGCGAAACCCGCACAAACGTGGTTTTCGGAGACGGCAATCCCAATGCGGAAGTGCTTTTCATAGGAGAGGGTCCCGGAGAACAGGAGGACTTGACAGGCCTTCCCTTTGTTGGCCGCGCGGGCAGGCTCCTCGACGACATGCTTTGCATGATCGGCCTTGATCGCTCAAAGATCTTCATCGCAAACATCGTTAAGTGCCGTCCTCCGAACAACCGCGACCCGTTGCCCGACGAACAGCAGGTATGCATAGAATGGCTTCGCAGGCAGACTGCCCTGATAAAGCCGAAAATAATAGTATGCCTTGGCAGGATCGCGGCTAAGGTCATAATCAGGCCCGACTTCAAGATCACCGAGGAACACGGAAAGTGGTTCGTCAAGGCAAACACACACATTATGGCGACACTTCATCCGGCGGCAGTCCTTCGGGATCCGCGTCGTCGTCCGGACTCGTTCGACGACTTTGAAAGCCTGAGGCTCAAGATAGAAGAAATATGTGAAAAAACTCAGCTTTTATGAAAGCAGACGGTATGGTTTGATTTACATATTTTCTATTATGCATACGGCATAAGCCATTATCCCCTCACCCGATCCGCTGATACCCAGGCCTTCCTCCGTGGTCGCCTTGATATTTACGCGATCTGTGTCAACCTCAAGGACCCCGGCGATATTTTCAGCCATTACCGGCAAATATGGGGAAAGCTTAGGGCGCTGGGCAACTATCGTAGCGTCTATATTCCCAACACGGTATCCCTTGCTCAGCAGCAACCGGTGCACCTCTTTAAGCAGGAGCATGCTTGATATGCCTTTGTATTTCATATCGCTGTCCGGGAAATGCTTTCCGATATCTCCGAGAGCGGCAGCGCCCAACAATGCATCCATAACGGAGTGAACCAGGACGTCGGCATCGGAATGTCCCAGCAGCCCTTTGTCGTACGGAATATCGACACCGCCTAATATGAGTTTTCTTCCTTCAACCAGCCGGTGGACGTCATACCCGTGTCCGATCCTCATCATTGCATCCTCCCGTACAGCAAAGCATCTGCCGTTAAAAAGTCCTCTTCCGTAGTGATTTTCAGGTTGCGATAGTCCCCTTTCGTTATATGTACACTCATTCCGATGGCTTCTACCGCGGCACAGTCATCGGAATATGATTTTTTGTTTTCCTTCGCTTTTGTAAGCGCTCCTTTGATCAGGCCTGTATTGAAGGCCTGGGGAGTCTGTACCGCTATGAGCGAATCCCTGTCAGGGGTAGAGATAACGATACCGTTCTTTACGATCTTTATGGTATCCTTGACCTTAACACCTGGAGCGGCAGCACCATGCTCGACGGCAGCCTTGAACACGTCTTCTATGACCTCCTGTGAAACAAGGGGCCTTGCGCCGTCATGGATCATGACATAATCGACCTCCCCGGCTGCCATTATCCCGTTCAGCACCGACTCCGTCCTGTCCGCTCCGCCGCTGACTATATCTGTGACCTTACTGATATCGAACTCATTGCAAACATCATACATCGAAACGATTTTGTCGCTCCTTGCGACTAAAATGATCTTGTCAACCAGTTTGCTCTCTTCGAATGCAAGAAGCGTATGCGCTATTACGGGCTTGTCGTCCAGGATCATGAAAAGCTTATCCGTTCCCATGCGTGACGAACTGCCTGCCGCAGCTATAATTGCTGCACAGGTCGGCCTGTTATCCTTATTGCGTTTTCGCAGGAGCGACAGAAAGCTCACCGGGACCACCAGCCTGTGAACGATTTTTTGACTTTGATAAATATTATATTCGGTTTTATAGCGGTTGTCACGCTTAAATTGCCGAAAACAAAAGAGCGCCGGCCGGCGCGTCCTAAAATTCTCACTTCACGCAAGTTATACGCTCAATTCATGCAAGCGCTTTGTTTATCTTTTGCTACACCTCTTCGTAATTGGAGCTTTTGGCCATGACCAGTTCGGATATCAGGATCTGCTTTGCGGAATGGAGCATCTTTCGCTCCCCTGTCGACAGTCCCCGCTCGCGTTCCCTGACCATCAGCCCCTTCACGACCCGTGCAACTTCGATGAGGTCTCCGCTTTTGATCCGGTCCATATTTTCCCTGTATCTCCGGTTCCAGTTCTGGGTCATGTCAACTTCAATGTCTCCGAGCTTGTCCATAAGCTCATCCGCTTGCATGGGATCGATCACCGGTCTGACGCCGATCTCTTTTGAGGACTGTATCGGCAACATTATTACCATTCCGGCCAGAGGCATGTTCAGGACATAGTAGGCCTGGGATTGGTTTCCGACCTGTTTGTGGACTATATTTTCCACAATCCCTGCACCGTGCATGGGGTGGACTATCTTGTCGCCAATGTGAAACATCAGATCTCTTCCTTTCAGATCCATACGGCAGTAATACTGTTGACGAGCTTATCCTACTGATTCCTGCAAGCTTCAGTGTCTTTTTATATACTTATATTATACATCATTTTGCCCTTTTTTACAAGCAAATTGCATAATTCCATATTATTTCTTTAGTTTTGAGCTTTATTTTTATTATTACGTTATGATTTTTGCCCTCATGGCAAAATATGCAAGGCCGGGACAAGCAAAATGCATGTCATTGCCATATCTCAAAAATAAGGCGGTACCCATATTCAGCCATGGGTACCGCCGTACTTAATATTTTATGCGCTGCGCACCAAAGTGTAATAGTCCCGGGAATCAACAGGTTATAATCTAATCGGCAGATATAATTTCTTCCGTTTTTCCGTTCTGGCTTTGACTGTTTATCATCCTTGTAATAGATTTATTGCGCCAGTTGCCTTTCAGGTAATACAGGAAAATCAATGTAGTGCCGATTATCATGGAACATACCATTGAATAAAACAATCCCATATAGTCGTCACGGACCACTGCAAGGAAGTAAGCGATCGGAATACGGCACAGATTCGCAATCAAGGTAGTCACCATCGGCGCGACCGAGGCTCCGGCCCCCCTCATTGCCCCGGAAAACGCGAATTCAAGTCCCATAAAGGAGTAAAACCATGCCAGTATCCTGAGACCTCGACTTCCGATTTCCTGGACGGACTGGTCGTCTGTGAACGCACGAATGATATAAACTCCGTTAAACCACATTACAACGCCCATGATCAGGCCGATGCATATGATGATGACCAATGCAGACGTGATCCCCTTTTTGGCGCGGTCGATCTTTCCGGCACCTATATTCTGTCCTACGAAAGTCGTAAGAGCAGAACCGATCGCCATCATCGGAAGGATCGCAAATCCGTCGGTCCTCATTACAGAGGTATTAGCGGCAATAAAAGTCGAACCGAATCTGTTTGCAAACGACTGGATTATCATGCTTCCCAGCGACATCGTCATCGACTGGATCCCCGAAGGCAGTCCGAGCTTCAATATGAGCTTTGCTATCGCCCAATCGATCTTCATATTCCTGAAGCTGAACCTGATGCCGTAATCGCCTTTGTTGACGCGGTAATACACGAAGATTCCCGACAAGTATTGGGATATCAATGTAGCCCAGGCTACTCCCGCCACACCCATTCTGAAAGCCATGACGAACAGCATGTTCAGTCCAACATTAAGGACACCGCAGAAAATCAGGAAGTACAACGGCCATTTGGAATCACCCAGGCCGCGCAGTACGCCGCTTCCTATCGCATAAATCAGGTTTCCCAAAGTCCCTGCAAATATTATCACAAGATATAAGGTCGCGTCATCGATAATATTGTCCGGTGTTTTCAGAAGGTGCAGAAGTGGTTTGCTCAGTATGATCCCCAGTATCGTGATGATGATGCCGACTATGATCGTAAGAGTAAATGTCGTGGTCGACGATTTCTCGAGGCTCTCTTTGTCCTTTGCACCAAAGAACTGGGATATCACAACTGTAGCGCCCGTGGACACTCCCATGAAAAGTGCGTTGAAAAACATCATTATCGGGAAGCTTACACTGACAGCCGCCAGCGCATCCGGGCCGACAAAATTGCCGACGATGATCGAGTCGGCAACATTATAAAGCTGCATGACAAGGAAGCTCGCTATGAGAGGCAATGAAAACATGACCAGTTTATAAATGACGCTTCCCTGTGTCAGATCTCTTTTTCTTGCGGCACTATTTGCCTTTTCCATAGTGTCAATTCTCCATCCTTATTTTTAGCATTAGATTATATTGTATTAATTGTGCTTGAATCTGTCAACAAAAATCTCCGTTACAAAATTGTCACACCCGAAATATGGCCGGTTGCATAGACACGACAAAATAACTGGATTATTGACATTGAATGTGGCAAAAGATATGATAGTGATCAGAGTCAGGAACAAATTGGAGGGTTGTCTCCCATGAAAAAAGACCAGACGGAAAGCCGCAAGGCTTTTATTATCAACCTTTTGTTTTATGCCGCCATAATTGCGATCATTTATATCTGTTTCAAGTATTTGCTGTCATGGCTGACACCCTTCATCATCGGATTCGTGATCGCCGCGATCTTCAACCCCGCCATCAGGATCCTCGAAAAGAGGCTCCGTATCGGCAGAAAGGCTGTTGCGAGCATAGTTGTGGTCCTTGGCTACGCGGTCATCGTTTCTCTTTTAGCTTTGATACTCATTCAGGTAATAACCGTTCTGAAGCGCCTCTTTACACAGCTCCCGCAGTATTTTGAAAGCCAGATACTGCCTTCACTGATGCAGATGGACTTCAGGCTCGAATCTGTGATCTCGCTTCCTCCCGAGTGGCAGGAACAGGTCCGTTCCATCCAGGAAAGCATAACATCCGGGCTCATGGACTCGATAGGCAGGCTCTCATCATCGGGACTTTCCCTTTTGACAAACATCACAAAAGGCGTGCCCGGTTTTCTCGTAAGCATGGTCTTTACTATACTTTCCTCATTCTTTTTCAGTTTCCAGTACGACAAGACTAAAAGGTTCATACTGCTGCAACTTCCCGACAAGGCAAAGGTCCTTGTTCATGCCGTCAAGTCTACATTGAGCGATACAATACTGCGGTATCTGCGCGGTTATGTTAAAATCATGCTGATAACCTTTGTGGAACTGTCTGTCGGCCTGTCGATATTGGGCGTCAACAAAGCGATCCCGATCGCATTTGGAATCGCCATTTTTGATATCCTGCCCGTGTTTGGTACCGGCGGCATCGTGATCCCATGGGCTGTATTTTCTCTGCTCACCCGCAATTATTTCCTGGGTATCGGGTTATTGATCCTGTATGCGGTCGTGACCATTATCAGAAACTTTATTGAGCCAAAAATCATCGGGGATCAGCTGGGACTGAATCCGATAGTTTCCATAATCTCTATATATCTTGGCTTTGTCTGGATAGGCGTCGGCGGGATGATACTGATGCCGATTACCGTTCAAATACTGAACTCTCTCCATCAAAAGGGCATCATCCGTCTTTACAGGGAGGAGGCAAAGAGCATCTCCGATACACCGGTCAGCACATCTACCCCGGTAAAGGCCGAAGAGCCATCCTTCCCCCCTCAGCCTGTAAGCAAAACGAATATAAGCGCGGATGAGAAAGCAGATAAAAAGCATGGCTCTAAATAGCTCTCTATCGAAACAACGAAAGCGGTTGGTAAAATGTCTGAGAACTCATATGAAAGGATATACGATATCGTAAAGCAAATACCCAAAGGTAAAGTCGCCACCTACGGGCTGGTTGCCCGCCTTGCAGGCAATCCGCGCTGGTCTCGGGTCGTAGGCTATGCGCTTCATGTAAACCCTGACCCCGCTTCCATTCCATGCCACAGGGTCGCCAACCGTTTTGGACAAGTGTCCAGTGCATTTGCCTTCGGCGGTGAGAACATGCAGATACGTCTACTCGAATCCGAAGGTGTGACATTGACCGACGGGAGAGTTGACCTTTCCGAATATCTATGGGACGGCTTATAGGCCCTGTTCTTTCGAGACAGCGATGCATTAATTTGGATGGAATTATAGCGAACTGATCTTATGAATGGTTTCAACCTTTATAATCGTAATTAAAAATCCATATTGATTTTCTTTTTTTGATATGATCCTCCTGAAGCAGATTTAGATATCCCTGTTGTCTGCTTTTAGGAGGATCTTTTCAAATTCCCGGAGCTTTTTTAAGTGTGGGCACTTGTGTAAAATAGAATATTTTTCCAATTTTACTATTGATTTCTAAACTCCGGTATAGTATAATACTATTTGCCAATATTTGGTATGGTTTAAGTTATAACCCCTCCTGTGTTCTTCATTTATTTTTGCATCTTTGTCGTAAGGAGCTCCTGCATATGAAAAAAAACGCGACTACCGGCAGACTGATCATAAATAAAAACCGAATCATAACCGGTCTCGCAATACTGATATCAGCCATTTTGCTTGCTGTGATCCTCCTTCCGGGGTACCTCGACGGCAGGCAGGTTATGTACCCGGTTCTGACTGCCAGACATGATATACCAAGAGGCAAAAACATAACCGGCGAAGATATTTCTCTGTCTGAAACATCGGACAAGTCCCTATCCGGCATGTGTTACTCAAGTCCCGAAAATGTGATCGGCAAAACAGCGACAAGGGATATTCCGGAAGGAAGCTTTATCATGCAGGGAGACGCAGCCGAGAATTTCACATCGAACACTGTTTATGATTCGATCCCTGACGGCTATCTTCTCATATCGATATCTGTCCAGTCATTGGCAAGATCCGTTGCCGGCCATATACGAGCCAATGATATTATCCGCTTTTATGCGCTGGATGAAAACGGCACCGCGTTCACACCTCCCGAGTTGCAGTATATCAAGGTTTTGGCTGTCTACAACAGCCAGGGGGAAGAACTCGGCTCCGCTTACATAAACAGCAAGTCTTCAGCGTCCGGATCCGGCTCTTCAAACGGCAGCGATACCATAAGATCACCCTCCGTTTCTCAAACGACTGGCGCAAATCGGGAGCATTACGAAAGTCCGTCTCTGATCTCGCTGCTTGTTACGCAGGAGCAGGCCTTGAGGCTTGTTGAGCTGGAGATGAGCGGCAGGCATTTCATTTCACTTGTGTCCCGTGATGACGAAGAAAGGGAGTCCGAGTATTTGGATCTCCAACAGAGAGTTCTCGAATCAATGTTGAGAGGAAAAATCGGATGATCATTGCCATATGGGGAAGCAGCGCATCAGGTAAGAGCACGCTTTCCGTACAGATCGCTCTTGCCCTGCAGGAAAGGAAAAACAATGTTATACTGATCGACACGAACTTCATTGTCCCACAGTGCTGTATCTGGTTTCCGAACATCGAGACTTCAAGGCTGGTTTCACTGTCCGCTATTTTGGAAAGTGAAATAACACCCGAGA
>JAAYMG010000225.1 GCA_012521525.1 Clostridiales bacterium
TAGTGATCGTAATTTCACGGCTTGCAGACGAACCTGCCGATATAGGATCAAACGAAACGGTTGAAACGGTTTGAAGTCGGGGTTCCATAGTGAAGTAAGTCGTTTTCGAATAGTTTGAACACAAAATGGCGGGGTTTCCATCTTTGATACCGATGGCAAGACAGGGATACCTGCCCGAGTACTCCCCGGAGGAAATGACTGTCTGAGATGTGAAATTCAGGCCCACAAGGTCACTGTCGTTATTTACAGTCAGAGTTTTCACCTTGATAGAAGAAGTCTGGTATTGATGATAATCGCAGTGAAGAATGAATATATCATAGCTCGGCCCTTTCTTCACAACCTTCATCTTCGCATAGTAACCGGTACGGTGTTTATCATACGTGGCTTCTTCCAGGGTCGTTTTCACCCAATCCCCGCCCAGCGAGTACGCAAACATCAGGTTTCTCGTTGTCTCATCATAATAGCTGATCACCGGCTTTCCGTTTGCAGCAAATCCCAGCGTTATAAAATCCTGCCGGTTTCGCAGACCTGAGGTCTGGGCATCATCAACAGTCGAAATATTCCATTGTCCATTATCCAGATATGCATATCTAAGCCCCTGCTTTCCGGCTGAGAAAGCTATTGCAGGCACATTTCCGTTGAATTCCAGGTGATTGGCAAAGATGTCATTGCCCCAGCAAACAGATTGCTTGTTCCATGTAGAACCATTGAATGTTGCATAATATAATCGCTGCACATACGGGTTATTTTCAGCCTTGACATAACTGACGCAGGGTCTTCCCGATGTGTCAAACGCCAGAGAATACCGGAACCCTATGTCACCATTGCTCCATTCTATGGCATCTACTGTCATTTCTACCCACGTATCGTCCGCCGTACGCCTTGATAAAATCAGTTTGTCAGCTTGGGGTGAGCCTTCCCAGCGGAGAAACAATACAGCGGGCTGCCCCGAGCTGTCGTAAGCTAGTACGGGTTCTCGATTGACTTTGTCCGATATCAGCTCGGACACCCAGCCCGACTCCGATTTGTACCGATAATAAGCCTTTGTACTGTCATAGTTAAACTGGACAAAACCGGGTCTTCCGGCGGAATCGAAGCCCAGGTCCTGAATATAATAATCCCCTGTGGCTGCAATCTCTGAATGCCATGTTTCGATAGCTCCGGCAAAATTTGAAAAAGCCATAACGGATAACAATACCATTACAGCTATCAATGTCAGTTTCCTAAACCTGTTTTTTTGCATATTGACCCACTCCCATTCTTAACATCTTATGTACTCCTGAATATTACGATCACAAGCCGGAGCAACGACCCTATCATTCCAAGCCGAAGCTTATGTTTCTCAATATTATATTTTTCCGGAGCCCTCTTTACAATGTACCTAAGTACAGTCAGCCCCCTTTTATGAGCAAGAAATGGTGATATTAAAAAAAGAAGCCACCTTCAACGGTGCTTCGATTTCTCCTGCTCGTTTTCGTGTCCACTGTCGATCAGACCCATTTTCGCGGCATATGCAATGACCTGCGCCCTGTTTTCCAGGTGCAGCATCTCCATGATGCGTCCCATGTGATATTTGATCGTGCGCTCGGTGAGACCCAGTGATCCTCCGATTTCTTTATATGAGATCCCTTTGGCCGCCATCTTCAGCACATCCAACTGCCGTTCAGTCAAAACTCCCGCTTTTGCTTCCCGACTCGCATATCCGGGTGACTTGCTTGTGTACATAGTACTGCTTTTCTCGTTGTCAGTCAGATGCCCTGTCTCCGTGTTCGCCCTCTTAGCGGTTATATCGTATAATACGGCCATCCTTCCCAGATCCTTGCCTCTTGAGTCCTTAAGGGACGAAAAGAAAACCTCGTAAAACCGAAGCGAGTCTCCATCGGCGGAAAACTCCGTATGAGTAATTGTCCTGTCCAGGCAAGCCCTGAGCAGTCCGGGTAATCCCCCGCAGACATCTTCCAATTTCCCGGATGATATCTGTGAGGGAGCGGCACCAAGCACATTAGCAAACGCCGGGTTTATATCCAGCACCCGACCCTGATCATCCAGCACCATAATGCCTGCTTCCATTGCTTCCAGCACCTCGTCACGGGCGATCGGTACGAGGTCGAAAAATCTGTAGCGGATAATGCTCCAGGCAATGATCGAGCCTGCCGGGCCAAAAAATACAGGAGTCAAATCGAATTTCTTTACAGGGCTTGCTCCCAAGACGTACAATACATTAGGTATGACGATCAGGCTGACCCCAAAAAGCAATGCGGCAGCCTGTTTCTTATAGACTTCATTGCTAAAAAACATGGTCTTGACAAGAAGGGTCCACACGAACAAATTCAGCAAATGAGAGTATATGGCATGGACGAAAAATGCAGGACCATACTTCTTCGCAATGACCGGGAATATGCCGGAATGATCCATATGCATGTCATACCTTACCAATCCGTGCATCAAATCGGTCCAGACAAGAATTATGGTAATTGCAGGTATGACCGCGAGCAGCAAAAAGCGCTTTTTACGGACCCATTTCCCATATCCCGTAAACTGCAAACACAATGCCACCAAGGTAACGGGAGAATAACAGTATGCAAAATACTGAAAGTTCGCCCAAAACAGCTTGGAGTGAAAATCACCGCTCAACATCTCAAACGCATGGCCGACCGACCAGATCGTAACTGCCAGCATGCTAAGCATAAATCCAGAGGAACACCTGGAATTCCGACGTTTCAACAGCGCATATATACCGAGTGACGCCGAGGTCAAAGATGATGCGGCCAGAAGACATATGTAAATAATTTTCTGCACGAGCACCCTTACTTTCTTCATGTGGGCAGTGGATTCGGTCCTTGGCGGCAGGCTCCTTGTCCACTCTTATTTTCAAATATTTTAAAACATCCACAATTACTCTTTCTATGTGGAGAATAATATACCATTTTTGATCTTAACTTTAATTTCCTTCTCAATCTCTGACTATAGATCCGGAAACCGGGCGAGTTTGCTATGCTTTATGTAAAAAACGAACCACCAACCTCACCGGACAGCAGTATGATTAAAGCGCTGTGGTTACCCGGTTCTGATTGGCGGAGCATAAATAGCCGCTGTTGACCATACATACCTTTTCAATACCAGATCAAAAATCAGAATGCAGAGTAAAAACCATAAAATCTGATAAGATCTTACAAAATCTTTATGAGATCATATTTATTGCCGCAAATTTTATATAATACTCTTTAAGTATAATACACCCTCTATGGCCCTGTCTATCTTAAATTGAAAATAAATCACAGCTTACCGCCGCAATAGGGGCAGTAACTGAACTGTTCCGGCACCTCTACCCTGCAATTTGCACAATATCTGGAATGGGGACGGTCATAGACCCGCCGCAGGTCTTCTTCCCTGATCGTAATATCGGGATTTCCTTCAAACTCCTTGCCGACGACCGGATCAAGCTCAAAAAGGCTTCCGCAGCATGGAGTCCTGACATAATACCTGGTGTTCCACTTTATTGTGGGTATAAAGAAAATGTGCAACTGCCTATACACCTTTTGGACCTCATACCTGGTCAGTCCCCCACATGATGGGCAAATGGCGTTATTATACGTTCCTATATGTTTATCCTTGTCCTCTACTCCCAAGACAGCTATAAAGAACATACGCTTCACTCTTTTCCTCGAACATTACTCAATATAAAATAATATTAACTGTAAAGATAAATATCAACCTGAATTCCAAAGAATATAAAAGCTGAACAACCACTGTGAGAAGCCGTATGATCCATATGAACTGCATGATTTGCATGTTCTGCATGTTCCGTATGATCCGTATGATCTTCCTGATCCGTATGATACGTACGGCCTGCCTTATCCGTATGATCCGGTTCAGAACTCAATCACACCGGAATGGTCTCACATGGTTGTTCTTATTATTTATTATACATTTTATTCCACATCTTTTCCCTGATTACCATGCTTCCGTCACGAGTTGGGATCCAAAACATCCCTCAACGCGTCACCGAAGAGGTTGAAGCCAAGCACCACTATCATGATCATCAGTCCGGGGAAAAACGATACCCATGGTGCCATATCGATCAGGCCCTTGCCGCTGTCCAGAATGACTCCCCAACTGGGTGTGGGCGGCTGGGCGCCTAGCCCAAGAAAGCTCAGCGATGCTTCGATAACTATGGCCTTCGGCAGCTCCAGGGTCGCCATCACGACCACCGGGGTCAGTGCGTTCGGAAGGATATGTCCGAAAATGATCCTGAAGTCGCTCATTCCGAGGACCCGGGCAGCCTCAATATACTCCCGCTGTTTGAGCGAGAGGAACTGCCCCCTGACCACCCTGCAATATCCCGACCAACTGGCCAGGGCTATGGCTATTATAACGTTCTGCACACCTGTTCCCAATGCGGCAATAAATGCGATCGCCAGCAGGGTCGTGGGGAAAGACCACGCTATATCGGTGATGGAAGTTATGATATAATCAACGATTCCGCCATAATATCCGGCGACGGCTCCCAGAACGGTACCTGTAACCATTGAGAATGCTACAGCTACGATTGCCACTCTAAGTGATATTCTAGTACCATAAACTACCCTTGTGAATATGTCCCGTCCAAACTCATCCGTTCCAAATATATGTTCCCATGAAGGTGCCTCCAGCACGGCAGTTATATCCGGACTGTCATATTCATAGGAAGTCAGCCATGGCGCGAACACTGCTGTGAAAACGAACAGAAATATGATCACCGCGCCTATTAAGGCCCCCTTATGCCTGAAGAGCTTTTTTACAAACACGGCAAACCCGTTTTTCCTGTCCCGGCGGGCTTCCTTTCTGATTTCCTGTTCATCTTTCCGCCGCTTCTCGGAGCTCGGGATGGCATCGTCTTCAAGCCATTTCCCGCCGGCTATAGCCTCAATATCCTTGCCTTCGAATACTGCCAACAGTTATCACCTTCTCTCTATATCAAGCTAATCAAATTATCGAACATAATCACAAGATAATACTGAGCCGAGTCATATAGCAATAACATAATACCCCTGCCTCAACCATCCGGAAGAACCGATTTGCTAAACAGACAGGAGACTCGTCCCATCACATGTTCGTTGCTGTACTTTCTGGAATCAGCTATACCTGATTCGCGGATCGACAACAGAATATAAAATGTCTGCCAGGATATTTGCCAGTATGATCGATGAAGTCAACACTATCATCGCGCCCTGTACGACGGGATAATCCCGGGCCAATATCGAATCTACCATCAATCTCCCTATCCCCGGTATGCTGAATATGATCTCCAGTGCGACCGATCCTCCTATGATCCAGCCCAGCCTCAGTCCCATTAGGGATATGATCGGGATCATGGCGTTTTTCAGCGCATGGCTGTATACCACCGTTTTTTCATACAGGCCTTTGCTCCTGGCGGTCCGCACAAAATCCTGCTTCAGCACTTCCAGCATACTGGACCTGACCATCCTTGCGGTTATGGCCGCGTTTGTCAGACCGATCGCGAAGGACGGAAGGATAAGGTGCTTTATCGTCCCGGCCCCCGATATCGGAAACCATCTCAACTTATAGGCAAAGAAATATAGAAGCAGCATACCGAACCAGAAAGTGGGGATCGCTATTCCCAGCAGGGACCCCGACATGCACAGGTAGTCAACAATAGTGTTCTTTTTTACGGCAGCCATGACCCCTGCGGGAATAGCAATCAGAAAGGTTATCAAAAATCCAAGCAGTCCGATCTCCAGTGTCACCGGCAATCTTTCCCTTATCATTTCGATCACCGGCCTGTCCTGCAGGATGGATATCCCCAGGTCCCCCTGCACCACACTCTTTACAAACCTGTAGTACTGGACGATAAATGGCTGGTCCAGCCCATATTTCTGCCTTATGCTTTCATAGACCTCCGGAGAAACGTTTGGCCCCGCGATCCGGGAAACAGGGTCTCCCGGCGCAAAGTAAAATATCATGAAGACTATGAGCGTCATAGCGATTATCACGGGGATCATCAAAACTATCCTTTTTACGATATACTTCAGCACCGGCTCACTTCCCGCTTACTTCCAGGTCAAATCCGTCATTATACTGCAGCATCCACGGATGGTATTTGAAATTCTTCACTTCTTTCCGTACGGCGATCATGTTCATTGGAATATAAACGGGCGCCCACACAGCCTGGTCTATCAGGTAGCGTTGTACTTCCTTGTATGCTTCTGCCCTCTCGTCCCAGGTTGGCCTCTGGGCAGCATATGTGATCAACTCGTCAGTCCTTTCGTCGACCCACCGTGAGTGGTTCGGATATGGGAACTGTCTTGACAACAGGAACCAGTCAAGGATATCAGCATTCGACCAGCTATACTCTCTTATGAACAGCTCCTGTTTTCCCTCTCTCAGGAAGTCAGCATAGCCGGAGGAATCAAACGTCTGGATACTTGCCTCGATACCCACCGCCTTGAGCTGGACCTGGATGATCTCAGCCAGTTTCCTGCTCTTTGATGAGTTGTCCGCCGACAATGTCAGCCGCAATCCGTCCGGATAACCCGCTTCCGCCAGGAGCTGCTTTGCCTTTTCAGGATCATAATCATAGGCCAGATCCTTGCTCTCCTGCAGGTATTCGTCTTTGAGCGCAGGCGGCAGATAACCGTACGCCGCCTCTCCTATCCCGTTAAGTACAAATTGTATGATTTCCTCTTTGTTCAACGCGTGGTTTATCGCCCTGCGGACCCTTACGTCAGTAAAGGGTTCCTTGTCTGTGGCATAGGCAAGGTATCCCAGCTTTGTCGCAGGCTCTTTGTACACGGTTATATCAGATTTTTTGTCCAGTCTCTCGACATAGGTCTCGGGAACATTCCTCAGGATGTGTATCCCGCCGACTTCGAGCTCCATTATCCTGGAATTTTCGTCGGGGATTATCTTCAGCACGATCTTGTCGATCAGCGCGGGACCCCTGTTCGACATCCATTCCGGACCCCAGTTATAATCCTCATTTCTGACAAGGACCGTCTTGTCCCCGGGTGTCCATTCACCCAGCTTGTAAGGCCCGGTACCGATCACGACCTTCTTCCCATAATCACTGCCATATGTATCGTACGCATTTGCAGGATGGATCCCCGAAGCTGTAGCCGAAAGGTTGTACAAAAGGTTCGGGAACGGATAGTTCAGAACCATTTCGACAGTGTGTTCATCGACGATATTTACTTCCTTGATGGCTGCCAGATCTCCGCTGAAGGGCGAAGCGGTATCGGGATCCTTGATGGTATCGATCGTCCACTTTACGTCCTCGGCCGTGAATTTTTTGCCGTCATGGAACTTGACATCTTTTCTCAGGTGAAATGTCCATGTCAATCCGTCTTCGGACACGTCCCAGCTTTCAGCCAGGCCGGGCCTGTAACCGAATTCGTAGTCCCTGGTCACTAGCCTGTCATGTATATAGATCAGCGCATCGGAGTACCAGGCGGTTTTTATGGTGTCCATGATTTCCGCATCCCGGTCATAACCGATTACCAGGACCTTCTCAGAGGTTTTGGATGCTTCTTTTTCCGAACATCCCGTAATGGTGCAGCTCAGCAGCATTATGATAGCTAAAGTGACCATCGTGATACGTTTGAACTTATTCACTTGCATTTCCTTTCCTCCTCTACCTCTGTAATATTAAATTTCTGAATAGTAAGATCTCAATATAAATGGCAGCCTACATAGTGCCCGGTCCCTATGCATTTGAGCTGTGGCTCAGCTTCACCGCAATATACGGTCGCATACTCGCATCTGGTCCTGAACCTGCAACCCGACGGAGGGTTGACCGGACTGGGAACTTCGCCTTTCAATATGATCTTCTTCCTGCCCTTCCCCGACCCTTTGATCGATGCCACCGACAAAAGCGCCTTTGAATATGGGTGTGCGGGGTTTTTGAAAATCTCATCCGCAGGTGCGATTTCCACGATTTTACCCAGGTACATCACAGCCACACGGTCACTCATGTATCTGACGACTCTCAAATCGTGGGATATGAACAGGTATGAAAGCCCAAGGCGATCTTTAAGACTTGTCAGCAGGTTTATTATCTGGGCCTGTATGGACACATCGAGAGCGGATACAGGCTCGTCACATATTATCAGCCTGGGATCGACGGCAAGTGCGCGGGCGATCACCACCCTTTGCCGCTGTCCCCCGCTGAACTCATGAGGATATTTTTCCTCCTCACCCCTGAGACCTACCATATCGAACAATTCCCGGACCCTTTCCCTGCGCTGTGCACGGTCCTTCATCCCGTGTATGAACAGGACCTCTTCTATCGCACTGCCAACTTTCTTTCTCGGATTCAGGGAAGCAAAAGGGTCCTGAAAGACAAGCTGCATACGCTCATATACTTTTCTGAGCTCTTTCTTCTTCAGGTTCGTTATGTTCCGGCCTTCGAATATTATTTCGCCTTTGGTAGGGTCAAGCAGCCTGATGACAGTTCGTCCCGTTGTTGATTTGCCTGACCCGCTTTCGCCCACGAGGCCTAGTATTTCACCATGATCTATATGAAAATCTATCCCGTCTACGGCTCTGACGAACTCCGTCCCTTTGCCGAACAGGTTTGTTTTAACGGGAAAATACTTTTTTAAGTTCTTAACTTCCAAAATCCTGTCAGACAATGTAATACCTCCGTCATCATCTGGCGAACCGGTTAGGTGTATTCAAGCATAGTTCCAGCATCGCCCAAGGTTTTTCCCGACCTGATAAAAGGGAGGCTCCTTATCCATGCAAACTTCGCCTGCACAATCGCACCGGGTTTTGAACCTGCAGCCTTCCCTAATCTCGTCGGGCCTCGGGACCACTCCCCTTATTTCCTTCAGCCTTTGCTGCCTGTTCATATCGATATCGGGGACCGCTTCCAACAACCCCCTTGTATAAGGGTGTTTCGGTTTATTGAAAATCGTATGTACGTCCGCATACTCAACGATCCTGCCCGAATACATAACTGCGACCTTATCAGCGATTTCTGATACGACCGCCAGGTCGTGGCTGATTATTATGATCGAAGAATTCAATTTATCCTTCAGTTCATTGATCAGTTCCAGTATCTGTGCTTCAACTGTTACATCAAGAGCCGTGGTGGGTTCATCGGCAATCAGGAGACCGGGCCTGCATGCAAGCGCAATTGCAATCATGACCCTCTGCCTCATCCCACCGCTCAACTGGTGCGGATACTGTCTGACCACATTCTCCGGAAGCGGTATCCTGACAAGTTTGAGCATTTCTATGGTTCTGTCCAGGGCTTCTTTCTTCGACACGTTCTGGTGCTGCATAATGACTTCGGAAATCTGACGTCCGATAGTGAACACGGGATTCAGTGAGGTCATAGGCTCCTGAAAAATCATCGATATGTCCTTCCCGCGAATCCTCCTCATTTCTTCATAGCTTTTGTCCAACAGGTTTTCTCCCCTGAAAATGATTTCTCCCTTTACTATCCTGGCCGGAGGGGTTTGCAGCAATCCAATAATGGACAGGGCGGTAACACTTTTACCGCAGCCCGACTCCCCGACCAATCCCAGGGTCTCGCCTTTCTGCAACGAAAAACTGACACCGTCAACGGCAGGGATCACGCGGTCTTCGATGTAAAAATTCACGGATAAATCCTTTACTTTGAGGATCTCTTCGCCCAAAGCTATTCCTCCCGTTAATTTTTTAACGATTTTGAGGCAAAAGATAAAAGACTATGGGGAACCATAGTCTTTCTAAGAAGGCAAACATATACAGCTAACTTCAGGCATGTGTAAGCACATGTGTAAGCATACGTACACAGCCCATGATCTCCTCATCCAACGCCTGCGAGGTTAGCTGACGGGTTTGGGTCGGAGAGTAACCCTACACCCTTGGGCGGCAGCGTATTGAACAGCTGCGCACAAGTATGATTCACCCCGAAAAATTGGTTCCCCCACTTCTTGTTATAGAATTCGGCGCTTAAATTAGGAAAAAGCTCGTAATATGGAATTTTATGCTTGAATGTTCATCATTTTCTTTATTTTAACATGTTAATCCAACAAATGCAAGTTTTAATATGTTAAGAAAAGATTAAATCGTAATTTAAGGGCAAAATCGTAATATGCTTACTCATTTTGTACCGTCATCTTTCTGTATGCGGACGGGGACACACCGACTTTCTTTTTGAACATTTTTACGAAATGGCCGTTATAGTTCAGGTTGCATTCGGAAAATGCCTGAGCGATGGACAGGTTGGTGTCCATCAGTTTTTCTTTCAGCTTACTGATCTTATAATTGACATAATACTCATGAGGCGTTATTCCGGTATGTTTCTTGAACAGCTTTGCGAATTGGACTTTACTCAGACAGGCCGCCTTTGCGGTTTCCCCCAGGTCAAAAGGCTCCAGCCAGTGAGTTTCTATGTACTGCTTTCCCCATGCTATCTCATCTTTCCCGCGATATATTTTTTTGATTATGAAGATCGCAACAAAATACTCTACCTCACCGTCATCATTGAGCAAAGGAAAACAAGTAATGTCCGAGCTTATCGTCTGTATATCCCTGTCAACCACATTAAAGTACCGTATCAGGTCACGATAAGGCGCATTGAAATCGGTGAGATACACTGTCTTGCCTTTCAATACCTGCCTGACCTGATCCAAAAAGCCAAGCTTTATGACTACGGGATCCTCAAACACGTTATATATGCCCACATGGGACTCGACACTCCTGATGCCTATCATCTCAAGAGCTGCTTTGTTGACCATCCGTGCCGTCCCGTCAACGGAAAATATCTGTATCGGATAGGGAAAACTATCGATTATTTTCTCCAGCAGTTCCCGGTCCTTCAATAGCGGCTGAAACGAGTCAGCCAGATTCCGCTGTTCGACCTGTACCTGTTCTTTCATGGATCAGCCCTCGATTCTTATGCCAAGCATAATATGAAAAGCCGTAAAAAAACACCGGTTGCTAAAACCCCGACCGATATGTGCTGACAATAAAAAAACCCTTTCTACTTATATTATAAAGGCAGGTACAAATAAAGCAATATCATAAAAGTGAACAACCATGTCGAAACTCTTGCAGATTCGGCATTGAACCTCTTCTCACGAGAATTCCACATGGTTGTTGTGTCAAGTTTTCGCATGTAGTGGCAGATAATTCCTTCCACCTCCTTCTAAGGCATAATTACGATCACGCCGTGGGTTATCGCTCCGTCACCGGACAGGACAGGAAAAATCACAGCCTTTGCAAAGCATCGAGACTGCTTTTTCTCGCGTCTTTCAATGCCGGCAAAAATCGAGAACGGGTCCTTCAGGTCCTCCAAAATATAAGTCTTCCCATCGAAGACGTTTGTGACCGCTGCGGCCAGTTGCATATCAGAGGTCTTGTATCTGAGAATCCGGACTTCTTCTTGTTCATCGTGTCCCAACTTCAGCTCCGTCTCTTCGGCGAAAGCCTTGTTTACTATGGGCAGGGTATATTGCGGTGTAAATATGGCCATGGGGTACGGAAAATAGTCTATGATTTTGGTAAAGATGCTTCCGTTTGAGATGAGCTCCTGGAACTTTCTTATCATATTTCCCTGAGTTTCATTTCTTTGCTCCAGCATTCTTTGCACATCAGACAGCTCTTTAAGCAGTTGTTCCTGCAAATTGTCACTCATGGAGACCCCCCTCTGTCCGAATTTCTTTCTGTTCCAATCCGTCTGCCATATCTGTCTATATTTTACAAAGCAATCGGCAGCAATAATAGAATGTATATAATTTTAATCAGTAAGAAAAATGTTATTTTTAAACAATATGACCGGACTCGCTTTTATGGTTCTATAATAAATGTTGGGGTTCAAGAAAGTGAACTCCAACATTTTCATTATGATGTTTAAAAACAGGTAGAGCATAACGTGAAA
>JAAYMG010000226.1 GCA_012521525.1 Clostridiales bacterium
AAAGCTTCACGACTGCTTACCATTGTAAAAACCTGTGCATCGTGCATTACCTTGAACACTTCATCCCGGGGTATTCGCCCGTAAAAACGCACTCTGTCCGCAACATCCAGATTTATGGCAAGCTTTTTCAGTGAATCAAGCTCGTACCCAGGACCAACGACATCCAGCAGCCATGATCTGTTTTTGAATTCAGCCAATGCACGTATGATGACATCAACATTTTTTCTGCGAATTAGCTCACCGACATATAAAAAACGAGTGATTTCGCCAGTCACCTTCTCCTCATTGCTAACAGACTGCCTGACAAATTCATCCGGAACACCGGAATAACAAACAAATGGTTTCTGCTTTAGCTGCAAGATATCTCTTAATTCTTCCGCAAGCTTTTCCGAACGACCTCCGATCCGATCAATATACTTAATACATTCTTTCATTTTTTCGGTAAATCTGACGGCATAAAACGAACTATGGAAGATCAGTGCGTTTCTGCAGGAGTAAAAGCGCTTCAACTCGGCGAGAAGCTGTGCATTAGGACTTGCCCAGTGACCAACGATCAAATCAGGTTCAAACTCAATGGTATTAAGCGATGCGGCAATAGACTCGGCACATTTAGAGATTTCTCTGTCACTGCTAAGACCCCGCGGTATAACTTTGCGGATATTTTCCCTGAATACGTGTATTCCCTCGTAATCATACTCAATATTCTTTCTTATCTTCGGATCAGGTACCTCAAACGATAATTTGGCTTTAATGATTTTCTTTATTTTGCCCGGTAAATAGTAAACAAACTTAGGTAATGCATTTATTGTATGTACCACTACGACATCGTGACCTGCTTTTTTCCATTCGGAAGTAAAATAGTGGATAACCTTTGTTGCGGTTGAAGCTTTGCTAGAATCCGGCCGCGGATATACGGTTGTCAGCATTAGAATCCTCATTATAATTGTCCCTCTCCAAGTACTGAATGAACTTCTCTGT
Source organism: Clostridiales bacterium (assembly GCA_012521525.1). GTDB lineage: Bacteria > Bacillota > Clostridia > Oscillospirales > JAAYOS01 > JAAYOS01. Next base: position 979 of record JAAYMG010000226.1, read on the forward strand.
ATCGTCAAACATTACAGCTGTTTCTGCGATTTTACTATCAGACATCCCACCATTCACTGTTCAGCAATTTCTCAATCGTGTTCTCGTCAAACCGTTTGCGAATGAAACGTGCTGGATTTCCTGCCCATATTTCATAAGGGGGTATATCGTGAGTAACTACGCTTCCCATACCGACTACAGCTCCTGTATGGATCGTTACCCCCGCTTTTACATAACAACCCATTCCAATCCACACATCGTTTTCGATTACAGTAACTTTTGACTTTGGCGCCGAATGTGAAGAAAAGTTCGTTCTCATAATATTTTTGCCTGCATGAAAAACGGGACTTGTTGAGACATAATCCATCGGGTGAGTCGCGCCACCAATGCAGCATCTGTCTGCAATAGAACAGAAATGGCCAATCGAAGCATTGACGGCAAAGCACTGACTCCCAACATATGAGTATCTTCCAACCTTTACGTTCGTCAGTTCACTTCTTGGACAAACACGTGCAGTCTTGTCGATTTGACAATCCCTTAGGGCAGGTGGATTCAGGATCCATTTGAGTCCCTTTGCTATAACGAGTTTGACATTCTTCAACAATTGCATGCTACTCCCTCTATATAAAATAATTGTCAGAGTATTAGAAACAGTCATGTTAAATAAAGCTGTCCGACTCTTGATGATCTTTCCGCACTTATGTGGCAACTTCTGTCGTCTTGTTATGACAAATTCTTCTTTCAGCACGTATGCTATTTTATTAACGAATTGTATCATCATACCTGGTGAAATATCGGTCGATTTGAAGAATAAAACCACTTATTTCACAGCGGTTTTTCGAATTTATTCTTCAAATTTTTGCGATGTTATTGAAAGACAAGAGTTTTGCTCACGACCTCATCATGTTCATCCAAACCTTTCATTATGATTTCATAAGCTTTTTCTACCGCATATTCGGTCCGAAGGTATTGCAGTCCTTTTTTCCCAACAGATTCGAGATCCTCGGTCAGAGCATAGCGCACCAATTCGACGAATTTTCCCGCATCATCGCTCTCACACCACCAACCGAAAGCACCGTCAGTGATCACCTTTCCCACATCAGTTGATCTGTCCGTTGCAGCAATAATGGGCAAACCGGCCTGCATATAGCTCAATATCCTGCTTGGAAAGTTAGGGATCGTGAATCTATGGTCCAGAAACACTAATCCGGCATCACATGCCGCGATCATATGATCAAATTCATCCTTTGCGATACTCTTCATCAATTTCACGTTCCGAGGCTTTTCTTGCGTCACATATGTATCCAGCCTTTTATACTCTGTTCCGGAACCGACTATGAAGAAGAATGCATTTTCTATTTTTTCGCAACGCTTGAGGCATTCAATTATGAACGGTACTCCCTGAGGTTTCCCCAGGTTCCCGCCGTAAATGAATATCTTCTTATCGATTGGAAGCCCGTACTTCTGTCTTATTTCCAGCTTTTCCTCCCCGGTAACGCTTACATCCCGAACCTCGACGCAGTTCGGACACACTTCAACGGTATCGGGATTCAAATCTGGATTATGTTCGATCACATAGCGTACATTTGCCTTTGACATACAGCCAATCCGGTCAGAAAGTGCGTACAGTTTTTGCTCCTGTTTTCTGAAATATCTATACGGCAGGCTTTTCAATCCCCGTGTATTCAGCATGCCCAGATCAACGGCATTTTGCGGAAAGATATCCTTTAGCAGCAAGTATGTCTTTGAGCCGTCGCGCCGCTTGACATACTTGACTACATTGACGTAAGTGATCGGCGGAGTGGAGTAGAGTATCAGATCAAATTTGACATTTGACAGATATTGATTTATGGCAGACCTATATTCTCTCCCAATGAGAACCGTCGAGATCCCCTTCTCGATCGCACTGCATTTAGTTATATTTCCTGTTTTTACTCTAAGTACATGGACTCCCGATTCCTCGACATACTCGGTAGGCAAACCATATCTTTTTTCCCGAGAACTGACTACATATACATTGTGGCCTTTATCCCTGAAGCAACGCAGCAAGTCAGTGTATAAAGCATGTTCTTCAATATGCTCCATTCGTCCGATCGTAAGAAAAAGCACATTCATATAATCAGATCCTTCTTATCATCACATCGTTGTACTTCATCATAACGATCCCGTCGTCATAGCAGCCTATCTTCCGTTCATTGATCCTCCCCGACAGATTCTCCATTATCATTCTGATGTGATCGCAGCCGCACTCATATGCATGCGGGTAGCCTCCGCCAAAACGTGGATTTACCTCGGAGATATAAAAGTCACCATCTACTTCAAAGATATCTATATCTATCTGTCCTCTGAACCCTGCCTCTTTAACGAACTTCTCGATCAGGTCAAACAGCTTGCTGTCCTTGAAAGAAACGGCCTTGTCCGTTTCACCGGATCTCATGACCAGCTTCTTCTTTGTGAATATCGACACGACTTCACCCGATATCATATCGACATAAACATCGGCGCCTATTTCCTGTCCGTCCAGAAACTCCTGGATCATCATTCCTTCCCTCTG
>JAAYMG010000227.1 GCA_012521525.1 Clostridiales bacterium
CTGACCGTCTATGGGACCGACCGCCATACTTCCGCATATAAGGACGGCCTTTTCCGGCACGACATCCTTACGGCGTGGGCGATGGGGAATGCGGGCAGGCCGATAACCGCCGATTATATGGAGTCATGCCGCTACAGGCCGCATGTAGAGGTGGATAAAGCGCTGTGGGGCGGGGAACTGGACTGGTACCGCGACTGGATCACAAACACCAGCCGTACCGACCCATACTGGAACGAAGGTTTTTGGTACATGTTGAGCCAGATTCCCAGGAAAATAAATATTCCGGTCTATATCGGGGAGGGATGGTATGACCACCATCTGGGTTCAGCCCTGAAGTCATATATTGCCCTTTCGGAAAAGGCAAAAGCGCATTCCGTGCTAGAAATCGGGCCGTGGAACCACAGCGGCATGCCGTGCATTTATGGCCATACGCACAGGAACGCCCACGGAAATTCCGCCCTGAAGACTCTTGATTGGTTCACAGCGACCCTTAAAAACAAGGAACTTCCGGAGCCCAAGGTACGTTTCTATATGATCGGTGCGGATGAGTGGCTGGAGCGCAGCTCTTACCCGTTCGTGCCTGATGAAGAGGCCTGCTTCTACCTTTCCGGCCGGTCGGCGGCAGACCGTGCTTACGCATTGGAAGCCGAGCCGCAGGCAGATGGGCAAACAGGATATGTGTATGACCCTGACGATCCGGTGCCGTCCCACGGTGCGGAATCGCTGTTTGCCACACAGAGCGAGATAGGAAGCCTGAAACAACCCGAATGCGGGTTCAGGGATGACGTGATCAGCTTTGTTTCGGAGCCGGTAGAAACCGAACTCGATATCATCGGTCAGATAAAAGCGAGGCTCTTTGTGTCCTCCGACGCGGAAGATACCGCTTTCACCATCAAAGTAATGGAGGTATTCCCGGACGGAAGCGCATATAACATTCGAAACGGGATAACAACACTTGCTTACAGGAACGGATCTCCGGAGAGGATCACATACACGCCAAACAGCGTAGTGGAAATCGTCATAGACACCTGGGATGTGGCCTGGAGGATCCGGAAAGGGTCCCGCATCCGGGTCGACATATCGTCGTCGAATTTCCCCGAGTATGCGGTGCATTCGAACTTCCCGGGCATCTGGTCGCTCCAGGAGAAGACCAGGAAGGCGAATCAAACCGTATACTTCGGAAAGGATCATCCGTCCTGTCTGATCCTTCCAATATCAAAGTCCGGATGAGGACGAGCATAAAAAGAGCAGACCATGTACATTTGCACATGTTAAGATGTAACTATATGTCGCTTCAATAAATCCATCACACCGACATGCCGATTTTCAATGAGGCTTTTGCGGTTTGTTTTTGCTGATTATTACAACGATATACTTTTGTTATGACCAACACTAACAGAACCGGCATGTTGACAATTTGCTTCTTCGTAATTTTCGACAAAAACGGCAACACAGATATAGGTAATATAGACATTGACAGTAAAAAGATGTAATGATAATCTTTTTATTATCTCTTTGGGGGAACAGAGCTCGATGATGATTCCGGAAGATACCTGAAATCCTGAATGTTACTGTCTGGTATGAAATTTTTCGTGCGGTTGCCCCATGGATGCAAACGTACGAAAGTTTCAGATAATGATCTTACAAACGAAAGGAGTTACATCATGAGAAAATACTCAAGGCTTCTTGCCATCTTGATTTCTCTGCTGCTGATTGTCGGCCTTTTTGCAGGCTGCAAGAGCGAAGAGAAGAAGCCAGAGGAAACTAAAGGGCCAAGTGTTACACAAACACCGTCCGGAACACCCTCAGGTCAGGAAGAAGAAGAGGAAGATACCCTGCCCTATCCGATGCTCAGTGAAACGCCGATCGAGCTGTCGATTTGGCAGACTTTCACGGCAGACTACATAGCGTCCATGAACGAATCGGAATTCACAAAAGAGCTTGCCAGAAGGACGAATGTACTCCTGAAGTTCCAGGAAGCATCATCCGCCGACGCAACGACAGCATATAACCTGATGCTGAACTCGGGTGACTACACCGATATCGTTCGCCCGGCTTCCGACGCTGCGGCATATACCGGCGGTCCCGACAAGGCCGTTGAAGACGGCGTATTCCTCCGTCTGAACGAGCTTGTCGAGAAGTACGCGCCCAACTATTCCGCAAGACGTTCGAAACCGCATATCGCAAAGCAGACAGTCACCGACGCAGGCAACATGTGGTCGATCTACTCGCTTACCGACCCTGCCGAATATCCGTGGATGGGATTTGCACTGCGCGGCGACATACTTGAGAAGAGGGGCATTCCGCTTCCTGTAACACTCGCAGACTGGGAAGCAGCCCTGCAGGCATTCGTGGATGAGGGAGTCAAATATCCGCTGTTGTTTGACGTAACTGGCGTTTCTTATAACAGCGAATTCCTCTCCGCATTCCAGATCGGCAAGGAATTCTACCAGGTCAACGGACAAGTCCGCTACGGCTACATCGAGCCCGCGTTCAAAGACTACCTTGCAATGATGAACGACTGGTACAAGAAGGGTTACCTTGACAGGGAATTCGTATCTCATGGCGTTACATTTGCGATTTTCTCGTCGAACGCCCGCGATGCCTACCAGTTCCTGCTTAACGGTGAAGCCGGTGCAGGTCTGCTGCCATGGGGCTATACCGACAATGCGCTTGCCGTCAACGGATCGACGACTATCGAAGGCTTCAAGCTGAGCGCGGTTTCCGCTCCCGTTATGAATGTGGGCGACACGATCCATTTCCGCTTCACGGCTTATGAAGCAAAGAGCCCGAATGCCATCACATCCGCCTGCGAATATCCGGAGTTGGCTGTAAGGCTTCTGGATTACCTGTACACCGATGAAGGTTCTCTCCTTGTCAACTACGGTATTGAAGGTGTCAGCTACACGATGGTCGACGGGCAACCCCGCTATACCGATCTGATCCTGAACAACCCGGATGGCTTCACCGGACGTTCAGTCGCGATGAAGTATGCATGGGACGACGGTATCGGAATGGTCGACTTTACACGCCATTGGCAGAACTATCAGGGCAAGCCGAATGAAGGCGCGCTTGAGGCTTACAACATCTGGAACAAGGATCAGAACGATTATGTCCTGCCCCAGATAACAAGGACAGCTGAAGAAGGCGAGCGTTACAGCTCCATATACAGCGACATCCAGACATATGCCAATGAGACTATACCTCAGTTCATCATGGGTACAAAGCCGCTCAGTGAGTTTGACGATTTTGTCGCTCAGATCAAGAGCATGGGGATCGAAGATGTGATCGCGATCCAGCAGGCAGCTCTTGACCGCTACAATGCCCGCGGATAATTTGCAATATTTAATATGATAATAATTAAGAGCCCGGCAGCAAATCGCTGCCGGGCTCTTACTATTAGTGCGCCACGCATTGTGCTCGCTAAAACAGCGTAAGGCTGCTAAGGGGGAGTCAATTTCCAACCATTCTGCCTGTTTCTCCAACCGTTCTGCCTGTTTCTAACCTATCTCTAAGCAGTGGCCTGAAATATAAACCAGCCGTCTTTTACTGCAAACTGAAATACTCCGCCATGCTTCTCCACTATTTGTATCATGCTTTTCGTACCAAAACCATGACCGAGTTCTACGGATACGGGGATGCCTTCCCTGAAGACCGGTTCCGCATGATAGCGGTTGCGAATGTCAATGCACAGCTTATTGTTTTTCGAAAACACACGGAGTTTAACTTGGCGTTCCGGGATTTCAGCAATTTTTTCCGAGGCATGGATGGCGTTTTCCAGGGTGTTCGACAACAGCGAACAAAGATCGGTATCGCTGAGTGAAAGCTTTTCAGGCAGTTTGGCATCTATAGTAAGCAGGACACCGGATTGATTTGCTTTACTTGCATATGAGGATAAAATCAGGTTGACGGTTTCGTTTTCACAGTAGCGTACGGGTGTGATGTCGTCGATGTCGGATTCGGCAGTCCGGAGATACTCATTTATCTCTTCTATGCGCCCCTTAGATGCAAGGCCTTGCAGGAGTGCAATGTGATGGCGCATATCATGCCTATACGTCGCCGCATTTTGCTGCATCAGACGTAGGGATGCCAGTTCTGCCTGCGACTGTCTGAACTGCATCTCAAGGATATCCCGCTCCCTTTCGACCTTAGCCTGCTTTTGTATCTCGGAATGATAAAAAAGCACGAACACAAAATAAAAAGCCGAGATGACGAAAGGCATGAACTGGACGGCTGCCCGGGTCCCTCTGTATAGAAAATCGGTGTAAACGGTGGTGGTATGGTCCACGAAGTAGTAAAAAGCGGGAACAGCGCCAAATATCATGCAGGATTTGGCCGAGCGCTCGATCATATGCCTTACCGAAGCGGCAACGTATTTTTTGAGAAATATGAACAGGAAAACGACCGAAACTATGTAACCCAAATGGTTCATGGACGCATTTCCGAAGAACTCTCCCGCGACGCTTCCGATCCATCGTGCCGGCTGGGTGCATAAATATGATGCAAACATGCTGATCGTGGACTCAAGCCAGGGACGTTTCAGATATATGGCCATATAGGCGATCGTGGGCAAATGGGTGATCAGGGGATATATCTTTATTGTCGTATCCATTCCCAGGTTGAAAAGACATAAAAGCTGAACCATAAACAGAATTATGGCGTAGCAGCAAAGCACCCGCTGATGCCTGGGAGTCCGGGGCATCCCTACGAAATTGACTGCAACGGCCATTCCGAACAACAGGGCAGCAAAGTAGCGGGAAAATTCGATGGCGGTCTTTATCACGAAATCATTCATCCTCCATTTGGTATTTCAGATACTGCATCTTTACTTCCTTTGCCTTGCCCTGTGCGATCGGGACGGTAGAAAGGGTTAAGCCAGGCATAATGATATCAAGGCAGTATATATCGAATGATTTTCCTTTTTCCAGGGCGGATACAAGATCGAACCCGTTTGTAAAGGTCGAATATTCACAGTTGAGATTTCTTGATGCCCTGTACCGGTTGATGAGCATTGCAATATTTGACAGCTCTTCGATATTGTCATCACAGACCGCTATCTGCAGCATTTGTTTCGAAGGCTGAAGGCCCACGGTATCCGGCCGGATTACCTCTAATATCAAATATATGACTAGTTTATCATATAATCGGCTTTTTTGAAACACGCGCAACACCCAAATCATGATTTATGTCGAAAAAAACGTGTTTCATGCAGCGTCCGTTTTTTTACATCGCTTTGTGATAGATTGGTAAGAGGTTATGCCCGGGAGCTGACATACATGAAAGGGTCTCAGACCAATGTCACAGAGGTCTGAGCTTCCTGTACCCATCATCGGTCGCCGCAGGAATGCTGGGGTTCCGTCAGAGGGATTACCTGGAGGACAGTAAGGCAGGGACAGATATGCCCGATCATGGGTCGAGGTTTATATGAAAATCAAATGAAAAATGATAACCTGCAGCCTCCTGCAGGGCATCATTTTTGTCGGGTTTTTCTCGGTAAACGATATAATTTCATACATAATTTTACCAAAAACGTATTTGATTGTGTTTTCATCGTTATTACTTGCATTTTTAGTAAAAAGATTGTAGAATACTTAACATAAGCACTTAACATTTGGAGTTGCATTTTTAACTTGTGTGCGAATATAAAGGGAGGATTGTTCTGCTGTGCCTACAATCAAGGAGATCGCTTCAATAACCGGGTACTCTGCCAGTACCGTTTCTATCGTATTGAGCGGAAAAGCTAAGGAGAGAAAAATTCCTCAGGCGACACAGGAGAAAATCATCAAGACTGCAAGGGAGCTGGGATATACCCCGAATATATCCGCACGCAGACTGAGAAACATATCCGCTTCACAGAAGCTTGTCCTGGCGGTGTTTTGGGCCAATGATTTCCGGGCGCAGATGGTTGTCAGGTTCCTGCGGGGATTGCAGAATGAAGTCGCCGAAAGCGGAACTGAATGTGAGATAATCATCCGGCCCTATGCCAATGGTACCCTCTCCGAAGCAGCTTCGCTCAAAGAGATGAACATGTTCAACGCGGCGATCATATGCAACGCCTCCGCCGCGGATATCGAGTTCCTGGAGAACACCCGTTTTCCGATACCTATAGTCCTTTATAACAGGAACTCCGAAAGGTATTGCACGGTGAATGTGGACAACTCAAAACTCGGCTCGCTTGCGGCTGAAATTTTCCTGTCCCACGGCAAGAAAAACCCGGCTGCCATAACTTCCGAGCCGGTATTCTCCGATATGGACCTGAGAATCGAAAGCTTCTTCTACTCTTTCAGGAAAGCCAATATTTCTAAGAGGACGGTCATATATCAGGAAAACTCGATGAAAGGCGGATACAGGGCCGCAAAGCAGCTGGCTGAATCGGGTGAGTTGCCTGACTGTTTGTTCTGTGCCTCCGATGCTTTGGCAATAGGGGCGTTGAAAGCGTTCAACCAGTGCGGCATCCGCGTGCCGGAAGATATCGAGCTGATAAGCGTTGGCAACGGCGAACAGGAGCTGGAGGAATACGCGTCGTCGGCATTGTCGGTCGTTTATGTCCCAATGGAGGAAATGGCTTCTTTCTGCTTCAGGATTTTGCTTGATGTCATATCCGGCAAAGTACATCCCCCTTACTCGGTCATTTTGCCGGTCAAGTATATACCGCGGGAAAGCGCGGGCGCGTGATTTCCGATGATGATGTGTTATGTACAATGATTTTAGCCGATACTATTTGCTTAGTTTATCAATGATTGGTTATTTGAGTCCTAATGTCAAATGCTGCCAGTATAAGGAAAAGGCAGCATTTTTTTCTTTTTGTAATTATTTTTTGCAAAGTTGACAGAATATAAGTTTAAGTTATGTGGTAGTATTTGATTGTTTGACTAAAACGTTATACTAAAACATGTGAAGGTGGTAAATCATGAAGCAAATCAGATTCCTGGTGTTGCTGATGGCTGCATTTTTACTTACCGGTCTTTTTGCAGGTTGTAATACAAATGCAGGCACTGTAACCCCAACCCCGTCAAGCCAATCCGGTTCGCCCAGCAGCACGCCTGCAACCGAAACTCCCGGAAGCGAGCTGCCGTACCCGAAACTCAGTGCCGAACCGGTAGAGGTAACAGTTTGGCAGACATTTAGTGCAAACTATATCGCATCAATGAACGACTCCGAATTTGTAAATTACCTGGAGGAAGTGACAAACGTACGCCTGAAGTTTAAGGAAGCTTCTCCGGCGGATGCGTCAACAGCATTTAACCTGATGATTAATTCAGGCGACTACGCCGATATAATCAGGCCCGAAAGCCTCCAATACCCGGGCGGCCCCGACAAGGCCATAGCGGACGGTGTATACCTGAGACTCAATGAGTATATCGAAAAATATGCACCAAACTATGCCGCAAAACGCACCGTCACCCCTGATGTGGCCCGCCAGACGATTACGGACTCGGGGAATATATGGTCGATGTATACTCTCAATGATCCGGCGGAATATCCCTGGAACGGTCTTGCGCTGAGAGGAGATATCCTCGAGAAAAAAGGACTGGATCTTCCCGTTACCCTGAATGATTGGGAGAATGCATTCAAAGCATTTATGGATGAGGGTGTAGAGTATCCGTTACTGTTCGATATGTCCGGCGTTTCACTCAACAGTGAGTTCTTGTCCGCATTCCAGATCGGTAAAGAGTTCTTCCAGAAAAACGGAAAAGTTTACTATGGATATATTGAGCCCGAGTTCAAGGAATACCTTACACTGATGAATGACTGGTATAACAAAGGCTACATTGACAGAGAGTTCACTACCCGCGGTGTCAACTTTGCTATTTTCGGCGGAGATCCTCTGACACAGATCTTGAACGGTAAGTCAGCGGCCGGACTGTTCCCCTGGGGTTATACCGCAAATGCCAAGGCAGTTGACGGGTCGACAACGATCGAAGGTTTCTATTTGTCACCGGTTTCCGCTCCTGTCAGGAATGTAGGGGATACTATCCATTTCAGATTCACATCGCCTGAAGCAAAGACGCCAAACGCTGTATCTACCGCATGCGAGAACGTGGAATTGGTTATAAGGCTGATGGATTACCTGTACACTGATGAAGGTGCCCTTCTGATGAACTATGGCAAGGAAGGCATCAGTTACACGATGCAGGACGGAAAACCTGTATATACCGATATCATTCTGAAGAACCCGGACGGCTTCAGTTTCGATGCAGTATTATACAAATACACATGGTTTGACGGTGTCGGAATGGGCGACTTCAAGCGCCTCTGGCAAGGGTTTATAGGAACACCTGCTGAAAAGGCACTGGACGCCTACAATGTCTGGAATAAGGATAAAAACGACTATATGCTTCCTATAGCACTGACCATGACAGCTGAAGAGGGTCAGGAATATAGTGTGACATATGGTGATATTCAAACCTATGTATATGAAACGATCCCACAGTTCATTATCGGATCCAAGCCGATCAGCGAGTTCGATGATTTCGTGAATCAAATAAAGGCTATGGGCATCGATCGTTGCATCGAGCTTCAGCAGAATGCACTCGACAGATATAACGCCCGTTAAAATCATTTTCGCACACATCACAATGTATATTGAAGCGCCGGTGTTTTGAGCACCGGCGCTTTTTCCTGCACAGATATTTTACTTTACGATATCGCGCTTTTCCATTTTCCCGAGTTATATCTTGCCAGGACCAATACCGAACGCAGCGCCTGGTCGACGGCCAAAGCGATCCAGGCTCCGTATAGTCCCAGTCCGGTGGCGTTTACAAGCAGTATGGCCAGACCCGGGCGGACCAATAGAACGGTCACAAACGAAATTATTGCTATAGACCTCGTATCACCGGCACCTCTCAGTGCGCCTGAAAGGATGAACTGCGATGACTGCAGCGGTTGTATCAACGCAACGAACATCAGGATGTATGCGCCCTGAGTTATGACCTCGGCTTCATCGCTGTAAAGGCTCACGATCTGCCTGCCGAAGAAGAAGAATATCAAAGCGAGCAAAATCGATACGTACATGCCCAGCCGTCTTGTCCTTCTGCTGTAGGCCTGGGCCATGTCGGGCCTTTTTTTGCCCAGGCTTTGCCCGACGAGCGAGGTGGCGGAAACCGCGAATGCCTGTCCGTTCATGAAGGATAATGCCTGGATATTCATGCATATATTGTGGATCGCATAGGCTACAGTGCCGAGCGAAGCGACGGTTCTGGCATAGATGATCATACCTGCGCGCATCACAAGCTGCTCACCCATGGCAGGGAGCCCGATCTTGAATATGCTCTTCATTGTTTCCCAATGCGGCTTGAAGCTGTCTTTAAACGACAGATGCAGGTATTGCCCTTTGCGCAGTACAACTATAAATGCCATTATCAGGGCTGTGCATTGTCCGATCACGGTTGCGATAGAAGCACCTGCTACCTCCAGTCTCGGGAAACCGAGGTGACCTTCGATCAACAGGTAGTTGCATATTACGTTGACGATGTTCGCAATGAGATTGTAGATCATGGCGATCCTGGTACTGCCGACACCGCGCAAAGTAGCTGTTATGGTGCTCGTAACTGCCAAACCGACAAAACCGATCATCTGTATCCTCAAATAGGTTGTGGCGGGTCCGAGCGTTTCCTCGGTGGCGCCCATAAACCGGACAAGCTGTTCTGAAAAAACATAACCGAAAACGGAAGATACTGCAGACAACACTAGTGTAAGGAGCAAAGCCTGGCGAAGTATTCGGTTCGCCTTTTCCTGGTTTCCTTCACCCTTTGCCCTTGCGACCAGGGCAGTCGCGCCGACGTTCATGGCCATGAACATCGTCATCATCAAAAACTTGGGCTGCGTCGTAAGTCCGACCGCCGCTATAGCCCATGAACCGAGGTTGCCGACCATCATCATGTCCGCCATCGACGCAAGCTGCGTCAGAACGAACTCAACAAAGGACGGCCACGCAATATGGATGACATCCGTGTAAAGCATTTTGGAGCTGACCTCGGGCGGCAGGTGCTTGGTCACACGTTCGTATTTGCCGTAGTCGTTTCCCGACTCGTCCCCGCCTTCAGGAACGAGGTCAAGCGCCATTACGTGTTTGGCTTGTTTCTGTTCAATACTCAATATACCTCATCCTATCTTGCTTTTTACATACTTTTTTATTATAACATATAAATCTCAGAATTCCACTTATGAGGCTTTACAAAAAAACGGGGCGGGAAGTACCAAGCTTTAATCATAATATATATCAGATACCATGGATTCGTTTCGTGATACCCAAGAAACTATTGTCTAAATAAAGCGAATTTGTGAGTTGTGTTGACTATAAGCATTTGTTTATGGTAATATTTGTATGATTGGATAAATAATGGCTATGATTTTTAGAATTATCTGATCAGGTTTATATTTATAACAGAAAAGGTGGTTTGCTTAAACAGGACGAGGAAGTTGACGATGAGGCGCAGGGAAGTTCTGACCGCATGGCTGCTATTGAGCCCGGCACTGGCCGGTTTCTTGATTTTCTACATAGTGCCTTTCCTTGAGAGTGTTTGGTACTCGTTCCTCACGGATATGTTCAGCCGGCGCTTTGCAGGGTTGGACAACTATGCGAGGTTGCTCGGCAACCCCGCTTTTCTGAAAGGAATGTGGAATACGTTTCAATTCAACCTGATGGGCATTCCGATAAGCGCCGGAGGAGCCTTTCTGCTGGCACTTGCGCTCAAGAGGGTCACCAAGGGAGCGACATTCTTTAAGGCGGCGATGTTGGCGGCGCTGGTGCTTCCGGCATCGTCGGTGTCGGTGGTTTGGAACATATTTTTCGCCAACGACGGGATCTTGAACGGATGGCTGGCAGGGTTAGGAATGGAACCTGTCAACTGGCTCGGTTCGAACTGGGCGCGTATTGTTGTGCTGCTGTTGTACCTTTGGAGAAACATAGGTTATAACATGGTGATTTATATAGCCGGGCTTGCGGCCATCCCCCGCGAGTATTACGAAATCTCAAGGATTGAAGGCGCAAACGCCTGGCAGAGCTTCATATATGTGACCATGCCGTGCCTGAAGGAAAGCATATTCTTTGTCCTTCTTATGTCTATTATGGGCGGTTTCAAGGTATTCCGGGAGGTATATGCAATATCCGGAGCATATCCGCACGAAAGCATATATATGCTCCAGAATTTCATGAACAACCTGTTTTCAAGGCTTGA
>JAAYMG010000228.1 GCA_012521525.1 Clostridiales bacterium
GATCGGCTCGGCGTCAGAGCCGGTCGAGGTATCGGCCGGGGAGTGGCGTGCGGCACTGGGGCGAACCGGTATATATTATGATTATCTTGAAGACATACCGCTGTCCGCGATCGCGCTTTGGCAGAATTTCGAGCCTTCACCGAACGTCAGGGGCAGTGTGCGGCATCTGCTTCTTTCGGTGGATGACGGTGTTGTCGGGCTTTACTATACGGCCGGTGAAGACAGAAAGTACATGTATTCAAAAACAGCCGTAAACCCTTTGGACATAGCGGAAGTTTTGTCGGGATACAGCCCAAACGGATGTGTATTTGCATTCGAGCGGGGGGATATCGATCCAAAGCCCATGGATGAGCTTTTTATGTTCGATAGGCCGCCGCTGAGGGTCGCATTCGCCCAAAGACTTTCTCACGAGGATATTGACTTCAACACCATGCTGAAAGCTTTCGGTATGAGCCTGAGTTCCAACAGATATACGCAGAGCAGGGATAACACCGTTATAGCCGTTGACGGGCCGCGGACTCTTTCCCTTTCCGAAAAGGGAGATCTTGTGTACTCCGACACGGAGGAAGGCCGGACCGACGGTTATGTTATTTATGTCACACGAGCTACCGAAGCCGAGATCATTGAAAATATCAGGCTCCTCACCGAGCAGACCGCCGGTTTGCGAAGCGGGGACGCTTATCTGAGACTTTCACGGTTCGAGTATGACAAGGACAAGGATGAGTACACGGTCGGATTCGACTATTATCTCAACGGAGTTCCGGTCTTTCTGTCGGACTCACCAGACGCTGCTACTTTCCGCATAAGGGAAGGGGTCATGGTATATGCTCATGTACGGCTTCGCTCTTTTGCCCTCGGTGATGAGACGTGCCGGCCTCTGCCACTGGAAACGGCTGTTGTGCTGGCCGGAGAGGGTGCGGATTGCGGACTGACTTATGCGGAAACCGGCGCGGACGGTTCCGGAAGGCTGGAAATAAAGTGGTTCAGCAAGCGGGGCTGAGGCCCTTTGCGATCAAAGGCCGGATGCAGACAAACAACGCCTGACTTGGAGGGGTGAAATCCGTGGATTGGCCAAAGGTCAAGACCATACTTATATTTTTCCTGCTTGTGATCAATCTGCTGATAGGCTCCCTCTATGTTTACCGCAAAACAGAGGATGCCCGCATGGAGCGCCAGATGGTTGAAAACGTGGTGTCCGGACTTGAGAACATGGGTGTGACGATAGATCCGGATATTTTCAAAGTCAGGACTGCGCCCATATACATGCTTGAGGTCGAAAGGGACACCGAACTTGAGGTGTCGGCCTTTTCGATGCTTCTTGACCGGCCTGTTACGGAGGAACTGGGAGGAGGCAATCTGATGCTGACCTCCGGGGAAAGCTGGGCGAGACTTTCGGGAGACGGCCTGTTCGAGGTTTTTCTCGGTGATAGTGACGGTATAAGAGTAGCGAAACCGGGCATCGAAGGAGCTGTTGAGGTATTCAGGCAGATGGGGATCGACGTTACGGGTGATTACCTCACGGCTTCGGCAGCGGATGACGGCATCGTCGTAAAAGGTGTGCAGGGGCTTAACGGCAGGAAAATATTCAACCGGAATTATGAAATAAATATCGTTTCGGGAGAGGTCAGATCGATGCGGGGAGGCCGGATCCTGGGCACCCCTCTTGTCTGCGACACGACTCCCTCCGTTTCCCTGGCCACTGCTGTTTTTGCATTTGCGGAAAATATGAACAGGAACGGTACACCTTGCCGTGAAATATCCGGGGCGGCTCTCGGGTATTACGCGGAAAGCTCGGCGCCGGGATTTACAAGGATAACTCCCGCCTGGGAGATAGTGTCCGACCTGGGCATATATTATGTCGACGCGATTTCCCTGGAGCCGATCAGCCAGTGGAGCCTGCCGAAATGATAAGATCGCGGGATATGGGTGAAATTTGTCGATCATGCTCGAATTTCGGGGAAAATCACGCATAAAGTAAACATAAACAATACATTAGAAAATATTGTTTGATTTTGATTTGCGATATGCTATAATTTTAACAGTCGGATTATGTAAATTTCGTTTTTGCCCTTGGCTGTTTAGATGCCGATCGTTTAGGGCATCATATACACAAAGCCTGTTTTAATCGTGTCCGCACAGAGGGCACAGGATGGTGAAATATTCCTTTTATTTGCTATATATAATACGTTGCAATTAGTCGTAATTGCTCGGAATCTCTTATGTAAAATAAGATTTGGAAGGTGCTGTCGTGATCAAATATGTAATTCGGGGTGGGAGACCGCTGAGCGGTGAAGTGTCCGTCAGCGGAGCAAAAAATGCGGCCTTGGGGGTCATAGCCGCCTCCTCGCTTGTCGAAGGGGTTACCCGGATCGAGAATATTCCGAAAATCCTGGATGTAACGCTGATGCTTGAGATATTGCGGGAGCTGGGTGCCAAAGTACGCCTGGTAAACGGCTCTACCGTGGAAATAGACTCGACGTCCATCGTCAATACGAGCGCCTCATACGAGGCAATGAGGAAAATTCGGGGCTCTTACTACTTTATCGGCGCACTCCTTGGGCGCTTTGGACATGCCGTCGTTGCCATGCCGGGAGGATGTGACCTGGGTGTTAGGCCTATTGACCAGCATATCAAGGGTTTTGAAGCCCTGGGCGCGGAGGTCAAGGTAAAGAGCGGCTTTATCCATGCGACCGCCCGCGAGGGCAGGCTCAAGGGGGCACATGTCTATTTTGACGTCATCACGGTCGGGGCAACGATCAATGTAATGATAGCCGCGACAATGGCCGACGGGCTTACGGTCATCGAAAATGCGGCAAAGGAGCCCCATGTCGTGGACACGGCGAACTTCCTCAATTCAATGGGGGCAAACATAACAGGTGCCGGCACCGATGTGATAAAAATACGCGGTGTAGAGTCGCTGCACGGCGGCACATACAGCATAATCCCGGACCAGATCGAAGCCGGGACATATATAGCGGCGGTCGCTGCGGCAGGCGGGAGCGTCCTCGTCAAGAATGTCATACCCAAGCATCTCGAGTGCATAACCGCGAAGTTTAGCGAAATAGGCATGAGTTTTGAGGAATATGACGATGCCCTGCTGGTTTCCAGGACCGGCAAACTTATGAAGACCAACGTGAAAACTCTCCCGTATCCCGGCTTTCCCACTGACATGCAGCCTCAGATTACTGCTGCTCTGTGCCTTGCCGAAGGCACATCGGTGGTTACCGAGGGTATCTATGACAACAGGTTCAAGTACGTGGACGAACTGAAACGTATGGGAGCGAATATCCAGGTCGACGGGAAAGTTGCCGTTGTGGAAGGGATCGAAAGTTTTTCAGGCGCGCCTCTCTGCGCGTGCGATCTGCGCGCCGGAGCAGCCCTTGTGATAGCCGGCCTTGCCGCGAAAGGTACAACGGAGATCAGGGGCGTGCACCACATCGAGCGCGGCTATGAAAAAATGGTAGAGAAAGTTCGCGGCCTCGGAGGGGACATCGTATGCGTGGACGTACCCGATGCCGACGAGCTCAGCGAAGTGGGATGATCAGATCAGCATAAGCAAACACAACGGAGGAGCAGCGTGTCGTTTTTTTGCACGATCGCCAGCGGCTCAAAAGGGAACGCGGCAATCCTTTCTTACGGACAGACCAACATTCTGATAGATGCCGGCATATCCTGCAGGACGCTTGCAGATGAGCTTAAAAAATTAAATATCGGTCTCACAGATTTGACTGCAGTTTTGATAACCCATGAGCACGGTGACCATATAAGGGGGATCGAAACGCTATACCGGCGCACCGCCATACCAATATACATGTCCGTCGGGACTGCATGCAGCGTAGAAGCATCCCTCCCATTCGTACATAAAGCGGCCGGTGTTTTTTATGCCGGCGATAGTTTTGAGATAGGCGAGATCGGAGTAGAGACATTTTCAACTCCCCATGACGCGGCTGACAGCGTGGGGTTCAGGTTTTACGCCGGAAGCCATGCCCTGGGATACGTGACCGATCTCGGACATGTCACGCCGGAAATAAAGGGAAGGCTCATGGGACTGGAATGTCTTTTCATAGAATCGAATCACGATATCTTTTCCCTGTTGCAGGGCCCGTATCCGGATTTTCTTAAGCGCCGCATCCTGGGAAGGCGCGGACACCTGTCCAACGACGACTGTGCCGACCTCGTAGCAGACGCGGTGCGTCATGGCACACGGTGGATAACGCTCTGCCATCTGAGCGAGCAAAACAACACCCCTGAGCTTGCAGTGAAAGCGACGATGGGTGTGCTCGAAGCTCTCGATGTTTCGAAATCGGAAGGACCGATCGTAGATGTCGCGCCACCAAATACGATCGGCACACCGTACTTTTTTTAGTTGACCAATAGGCAGGAAGTGACCGGCATGCTGGACATTCAACTCATATGTGTTGGAAAGCTTAAAGAGCGGTATTATATAGAGGCTGCCGATGAATATATAAAAAGGCTTGGCGCTTACTGCAGGATCTCAGTTGTCGAAGTGGCCGAGACTCCCCTGGGGAAAAATCCTTCGGATGCGGAGATAGCCGCAGCACTGGACCAGGAATATCGGCGGATGAAATTGCCGGCCAGATCTGCGGTCATAGCATTGTGCATCGAGGGGGAGAAGGTCGATTCAAGGGAATTTTCCGAAAAAATAGCGGATTTTGCTTCCAGGGGGATGTCGCAGCTGACTTTCATAATCGGCGGCTCAAACGGCCTTTCGGCCGAGCTCAAACGCCGCGCCGATTTGAGGCTGTCAATGTCCGATATGACATTTCCGCATCATCTGGCGCGTGTTATGCTGCTTGAGCAGCTATACCGCGCCTTTACGATACTGCAGGGCGGAAAATATCACAAATGATGGTGCCATGTATTTTTTTGATTATTCTGAATATATTGAAACAACATGAGGGTTGATAAATGGTAGCAGTCATCACAAGAGTGAAAAGCGCTTCGGTTGAGGTCGACGGCAGTTCCACCGCAAAGATCGATGAAGGTTTACTGGTGCTGTTAGGTGTTTTCGATACCGATACTGAAGATGACGCGGCTTACCTTGCGGGCAAGGTGACAGGACTTCGCATTTTTGAAGACGAAAACGGGAAAATGGGCAAGTCGGTGGATGACATAGGCGGCAGCATCATCGTGGTGCCGAACTTTACATTGGCAGCGGACTGCCGCAAAGGCCGCAGGCCCGATTTTACGGCTGCGGCAGATCCCGTCAGGGCAGAAGAGCTTTATAAAAGGTTTGTTGAATATTGCCGTGCCGGGGGAAGGGATGTCCAGACCGGTGTTTTTGGGGCCCACATGGCAGTGGTGTCCCACAACGACGGACCCGTTACAATAGTTATGGACACAGTGAGCATGAGGAACAAGGCGCATTGAATGCGCTGACAGTCAATATCGGGGATCAAGGTGAAAGCATGAAAATCGAAACATTAGTCGTAGGATACTTGAAAACGAATTGCTATGTCGTTTATGACGGATCGGGAAATGCAGCGGTCATAGACCCCGGAGCGGATGCCGACAGGATCCTGGATTTTCTCAGGGAGAAATCGCTGGATCTTAAATATATATTTCTGACACACGGACACTTTGACCATATCATGGCGGTCCCTGAGCTGAAAAACTGTACCGGGGCAAAAGTAGTGATAGCAGAAGGCGATGCGGAGTCGTTAAAGCGCGCTGACAGGTCACTTGCCAACATGGTCAGCATGGACCAGCAGCCTGTCGAACCCGACTTGCTTGCGACCGACGGCAGCTGCTATGAGATAGGTGAAATGAGGTTTACCTACATTTTGACTCCCGGGCATACACCCGGGTCGGCAGTCATAATTTGCGGTAATGCCATGTTCAGCGGGGACACGCTTTTTGAAGACGACTGCGGGCGCTGCGACCTGCCCGGCGGCGATTACGCCGAAATGCTCCGCTCACTGCGAAAGCTGTACGCGCTCGTAGGCGATTACGACGTCTACCCGGGGCACGACGTGAAGACCACGCTTTCCAGGGAACGCTCATATAATGTAAACATGCTTGAAGCTGTCAGGAGCACCGAGGGATGAAACTGTACCTTGTCGGTCACGACTACAGGTATGCAATTGAGCAGGCCATAGTGTCGTTTCTAAACAGGAAGGCTGTCCTTTGCCAGGATATTCCGCAGGATGATGCCGAGGACCTGCTGATATCCACCCTTTCATATGGCGATAAATATCTGACGGGTACCGCTGAACTCGTACTCAACGGGAGGAAATACAGGAAAGCTGCACGCGCGCAGATCAAGGGGATGGACACGGATGAGGAGCGGATAAACCGTGAACAGCACGTCCTGAAGACGTCCGTCTTCAAAGCGGCAAAGGAGGCGACCGGAACCGAATTCCCATGGGGATCACTTACGGGGGTCCGTCCTACAAAGCTTGTTTTGAGGATGCTGGAGAGCGGTCATACACGAGATTCCGCCGAAAAGGAACTTGTCAGCAGGTACTTTCTCTCACCCAAACGGGCAAAACTGGCCCTGGAAGCCGCGACACACAGCCTTGATGTCAAACGCAGGCTGAGTGAAAACGAAATTTCTCTTTATGTCGGCATACCCTTTTGCCCGTCCCGCTGCGCTTATTGCTCTTTTGTAAGCAGTGAAACGGGAAAATCCGGACACCTCATAGAACCATACCTCGAAATGCTGTCCGAGGAGATAAAGCAGAGGGGCATGCTTGCGAAAGACTTGGGACTGAAAGTCAAATCGGTATATATTGGCGGGGGTACACCTACCACACTGAGCGCAGCGCAGCTTGACAGATTGATGTACTCGATTGCCCGGGCTTTCGATCTTGACAGTCTTGCAGAGTACACAGTTGAAGCCGGCAGGCCTGATACCATAACCGTTGAGAAACTGCGGGTCATACGATCAAACGGTGCCGGGCGCATAAGCATTAACCCGCAATCCATGTCCGGGGAAGTATTAAGGATAAACAGGCGTCCGCACACCCCTGAAGATGTCTTGAGGGCATTTGAACAGGCGAGGGAATGCGGTTTCGAATGTATAAACATGGACACCATAGCCGGATTGCCGGGAGACAGCGTAGAAGGGTTCAGGACGACGCTGTTGCGACTGGGACAGTTGCGGCCCGAAAACCTGACGGTGCATACGCTGGCGTTGAAGCGGGGTTCCGACCTCGCGGCCGGTTCGACTTTGGAAAAACAGGATTCCGATGTCATGGCAATGCTGGACTTTGCTCTGGAATTTTTGTATAATAACGGATACCGGCCATACTACCTCTACAGGCAGAAATACATGGCTGCTTCTTTGGAGAATACCGGCTGGACATTGCCCGGCCGGGAGAGCATATACAATATCTGCATAATGGAGGAGTTCCAAACGATACTCTCCGTAGGAGCTGGCGGAGTCACAAAGTTGGTCGGCAGGGACGGGAAAAGGATCCTGAGAGTTGCAAACAACAAGTTTCCTGCCGAGTATATAAGATCAGGAATGAAGATCGACTCCGACAACCGTACGATTCGCTCATTTTACAGATAGAGGAGAATTGCACATGGCCTTTCTATTGGAGGAGATTAACCGCCGAGTCCTGGAGGACCCCGAAGAGTTTGTAAGGGAGAGCGACGCAGTATATGAGGCTAACGTCCGCCGGGCAGCCGAAGTCATTTTGAAAAACATCGACCGCAGCAGGATCGTCCTGCTGTCCGGCCCCTCAGGGTCAGGCAAGACCACGACCGCAAAGAATATAGAACTGGTGCTGGAAGAAAAGGGAGTTATCACCCACACGATATCTCTCGACGACTACTTCCTTGACGTAGACCCCGAGACATCGCCCAAGGATGAGAAAGGGGATTACGATTTCGAATCCCCGGATTGCATCGACATCCCGCTGCTGACGCAGCATTTTATCGACCTGGATATGGGACGGGAAGTGATGATCCCGAAGTTTGAATTCATAAACCAGAAAAGGAACCCTGACAGGGCAGTTCCTCTCCGGCTCAACAAAAATGAAATAGCGATTTTCGAGGGAATACATGCCCTTAACGATAAATTGACGCTGCATGGCGAAGGGCGTATTGCAACCAAGATATATATATCGGCCCGCTCAAACGTTGAACATGAAGGACGGGTAGTGTTCAAAGGGACCTGGATGAGGATCATACGAAGGGCGATCCGCGACAAGCAGTTCCGGGGAGCCGGCGCAGCCTATACGTTCAAGTTGTGGGACAACGTAAGGCGAGGAGAGAAAAAGTATATTTCACCTTTCAAGAACACGGCAGACATCATATTCGACACCTCACTTCCCTATGAGGTCCCCGCGCTGAAGAGGATGGCGGCGGAACTGTTCGTCGATGACATCGATCCCAACATACCGCGTTATCATGAGGTGAGGCAAATCGAGAAGGCATTTGCCCTTTTCGAGGAACTCGACGAATACTTTGTCCCCCCCACATCGCTGCTAAGGGAGTTCATGGGTGGAGGGATCCATAGTTACTAAAATTGAGGGATTTTGCAAGGAGGTTTGGAGTCCATGGACGAAAAGCTTAAGAACTTATTGCGTGCCGTAAAGACAACCGCAGTAGCAGCCGGCCATGCTGCAGGCCGCGCCGCGGAGGCGACCGGAAGGAAAGCCGGTGAGGTTGTTGAGCAAACCAAGCTGAGTCTTCGGATCATCGACCTTGAAGGAGCGATAAACGACCACTACCGTGAAATAGGCAGGCTGGTCTACGCTTCAAAGGACGAGACGGTGATCGAGACTTCCACCATCGAAGAACAGATCCGCATGATCGATGAAAAAAGAGAGGAGATCGATCAGATCCGCAGCAAGATCGACTCGCTGAAACGGACTCGCAAATGCCCAAATCCCGACTGCGGCAAGCGCTGCAACAAAGACGACAGGTTCTGCGCTTCATGCGGAGCCGTGCTTGAGTAGCAAACAGGGCGGCGGGATACCCCCGCAGAGAGTTTCCTTAGATATCGGGGGTTGATTGCAGTGAGTACCGCTGCATGGCTACAGCGGATAGCTGACTCCCGGGGAAGCTATTTCTCCGGGACATTTTGATGTTGCTCGGGAAATGGGGAGATCAGGTGCCTGTACTTTTTGAAAATGTTACCGTCGTATCTGCCGTTTCGAACGACATTCATCGTACTGACGAAACGGGTATCCGGAATGACGGGGAAATGGGTGTGATCAGGGACGCGTTTGTCCTTGTCGAAGGTGAGAAGATTTCATATATCGGCAAAGAGCAGCCGCGGGACTTCAGCGGCGAGAGGATAGACGGCAGGAGAAAAGTCCTGATGCCCGGCCTGATAAACGCTCATACACACCTGCCGATGACTGCATTCAGGGGCTTTGCCGACGACTATGATCTTCAGACATGGCTTTATTCGTATATTTTTCCCGCTGAGGATAAGCTGACTGCCGGCTCTGCCGCTGTTTTCACGGATCTTGCGATTGCCGAAATGATTGCATCCGGGACCACCTCTCTTACTGACATGTACTTTTTCTCAGACACGATCGCGGAGCGCGTTGCCGAATCGGGTATAAAGGCTAACATATCACGGGCGGTCACTTTTTTTGACGAAGACTATGACTTTCATTCGGACAACAGGGCGGGTGAGCTCGTCAGGCTGGTTGAGGAGTGGCACGGATTCGACCACGGAAGGATCCGCATCGAAGCGTCGATACATGCGGAGTACACGTCAAATCCGAAGGTGTGGACTGCAGTATCGGATTACGCTGCCTCGAAAGGTTTGCGGATGCAGGTGCATCTGTCCGAAACAAGATCCGAGCATGAAAGATGCATTGAAAAATACGGTATGACTCCGGCCGCAGTCCTTGCCAGGTACGGAGTGTTTGATGTGCCGGCCAGTGCCGCCCACTGCGTTTGGGTCGATCAGAACGATATTGAGATACTTGCCCAAAAGTGCGTGTCGGTCGTCCACAATCCGGTCAGCAATATGAAGCTTGCTTCGGGTATCGCACCCGTAACCGATATGCTCACAGCCGGGGTCAATGTTGCCCTGGGGACAGACGGTGTTTCTTCGAACAATTCCTTCGATATGTTTGAAGAAATCAAGATGGCTTCGCTCGCCGCAAAGGTCCGTTCGCTGGATCCGACCGCTGTAAAGGCTTCACAGGCCCTGATAATGGCGACATCGGGCGGAGCGGCCGCACAGGGACGCCGCGGAGAATGCGGCATGATCAGGGAAGGCATGGATGCAGACCTGATCCTTATAGACTTTGACAGACCGCACCTCATCCCGGCGCACGACATCGTATCCAACCTCGTATATTCGGCAAGGGGCAGCGATGTTGTCATGAATATGGTGCGAGGCAGGATAATATATAAAGAAGGGGAGTTTCTGACCATCGACCTGGAAAAGGTCAAGAGAGAGGCTGAGAAAGCCGCGGGCATTTTCAGGTAACTTTCAGGCGTTAAGGTTGTGAGCTTATGAGAAGAAAACAGAGCTTTCTGCAGGGCGCGGCGGTTTTGGCCGCGGCGGTCGCAATAGTCAAAGTCATCGGATTCATAGGGAAAATACCTCTGGTCAACATTTTGGGCGGCCACGGTTTGGGCCATTACAATATTGCATACAATATATACAACGTGATGCTTACGATATCGACTGCAGGACTTCCTGTAGCGGTTTCAAAGATGGTCGCGGAGGCGAATGCCCTGGGCAGAGCCCGCGAGGTCCGTAAGATCCTTCGCGTGGCCATGTCCATTTTCCTGCTGATAGGAGCGGTTTTGACGATAGGAGTTTTCGTATTTGCCGAAGAGGCAGCCGGCCTGATGGCTTCGAAAGACTCCGCCATTACGATCAGGGCTATAGCACCCGCAATCTTTTTCATGACTATAATGTCGTCATTGAGGGGATATTACCAGGGCCTTTCAAACATGTATCCCACCGGGATATCCCAGATAATCGAGGCTCTTGGCAAGGTCATACTGGGGATTTACTTCTCGATGTACCTGGCTTCCAGGGGATATTCGCCCGATGTTGTGGCTGCAGGTTCGGTGCTCGGTATGACGGTGGGTACCGTTATAGCCATGCTTTTCCTGATCCTGCGGAAGACTTTTGACAGAAATCCCCCGACGGGTACGGTAAACGAAACAAGAGTGAGCAGGGAAATTGCAAAAAACATCCTTGCGATCGCGATACCGATCACTATTTCTTCGGGAACCCTGGCCTTTACAAGTTTTGTCGATTCTGCACTGGTAATGCGCAGGCTGCAGTTTGCCGCCGGGTTTACCGAAGAAGATGCCAGGTGGCTGTACGGAGCATTCGGGATCGCCCAAACTATGTTCAATTTCCCGTCAGCATTTATTGTCCCGTTCGCGGTTTCGGTCGTACCGGCCGTTGCGGCGGCAATGTCGCGCGGAGACAGGCGTTCGGCAAGCAGGACGATAGAAACGGCTATCCGTGTTACATCGGTGCTCGCGCTGCCTGCAGCAGCCGGACTGTCGGTGCTTTCCTGGCCGATAATGAACCTGCTTTTCCAGCATAGTCCCGATGAGGTAAGGGCAGCGGCCACCCCGTTGACAATTCTTGCAATTGCAGTATCATTTTACTGTGTAGTGTTGGTCAGCAACGCAGTCCTGCAAAGCATAGGCAAAGCCCGCTTGCCGGTGTATACGATGTTCATCGGATCAGTAGTGAAGATCGTCACGAACTGGTTCCTTGTTGGGATTCCCGAGATAAATATCAACGGAGCTCCTATCGGCACCTGTCTGTGCCACTTTACCATTATGGTCCTCAACCTCATTTTGATTTCCCGCGAGATAAAGCCGGCTCCCAACATAGGAAGGATGTTCGGACGTCCGCTCGCAGCCACGATCATTATGGCGGCGGCGGCCTGGGCGGTAAACGGGCTGCTGGCGATCTATGTTTCGTCAAAGATAGCCGTGTTGGGTGCGATCGCTGTCGCAATGGTGATCTATCTGATACTGGTCGTTTTGATGCGCGCTGTCACCAGGGACGATCTGCTGATGCTGCCCAGGGGAGAAAAGATTGCAAACTTGCTTAGAATTCGTTAAAAAACAGGAAAATGTTGATGTATTTTATAAAAAATACTTGCATAAGGGTTCATAATATGGTAGATTTTGTTTACAAAGAAAATTACGCCTTTGAAGATTTGGTGAAGCTGGTCGAAATACTGCGTTTGTACTGTCCGTGGGACAGGGAACAGACTCACCAGTCGATCCGCAGAAACCTGTTGGAAGAAGCGTATGAAGCTGCCGAGGCCATAGACCTGGAAGATCCCGAGCTGCTGAGAGAGGAACTTGGCGACGTTTTGCTTCAGGTTGTGTTTCATACCCAGATGGAGCGAGAAAAGGGGAGGTTCGATATCGGTTCGGTGTGCACCGGCGTATGCAGGAAGCTTATTGAACGCCATCCCCATATCTTCGGGGACGTAGTGGCCGGATCGGCCCCGGAGGTCCTCGAAAGATGGGATGAAATAAAGCGCAGGCAAAAGGGACAAGCTACTCATACGGAGGCCATACAATCGGTTGCAAGGAGTTTGCCCTCTTTGTGGCGCACCGACAAAACCCTTGAAAAGGCAGGGAAGTCAGGTCTGCTGCCGGACATAGACGGTGGAGACAGGCTGGAACGCTTCAAAGCGCTGCTGGACGACATCGTTTCGATCAATGAAGGCGGATCATCGAAAGCCGGGTACGGCGAATATGCTATCGGAGAGTTGTTGCTGCTGGTGGTGGAACTGGCACGCAGTATTCAGGTTGACCCCGAGAGGGCATTGGAGAAAGCATGTGACCGTTTTGTCCGGCGCTTCTCGTTCGTGGAAAACAGGGTCGCTGAAGATCGGACGGAAGGACGGTCAGGAAATAGAGACCTTGCGGACCTGTGGCGGGAAGCCAAATCGGAAGAGACGTAAATTTGATTTGTAAAACATTGGCTCTGTTAACTAAGTATGAAAAAATGAGACCTGA
>JAAYMG010000229.1 GCA_012521525.1 Clostridiales bacterium
ACTACCTCAACCGGAAAACCTTCAAGGTCGATGTACCCTTCTCTTTGCCGGGGCCCGTCAACCGGATCAAGGATTGAAATACGGTATTTTTCGCCTGCGAAAACCGAAGCATTCAAAAGCATTCCTAAGCATTCTAGAGCATTCAGCGTTCAGTGAATGCCCAATCCTTGAAATTTCCTGATAACTCTAAAAAAATTCCGGAAAATTCGAATTATTTGATTGACATTTCGTCCGACACGATATATATTGTTGTATGATTTACGATTACACATCCTGAAACGGGGGATGATAAATGAAAAAAGAGCTCATTCGCCTGGTCGACTGCGTAATGGAATTCGACGGCGAAGCTGTTCTTAAATCCATCAACCTTACAGTTTACGACAAGGAGTTCCTCACATTGTTGGGCCCGAGCGGGTGCGGAAAAACTACCACGCTCAGGATCATCGGCGGCTTTGAGACCCCGACATCGGGCGAAGTGCTGTTTGACAATGTGAGGTTTAATGATGTCCCGCCTTACAAGCGGAAGGTCAATACCATATTCCAAAGATATGCACTGTTCCCCCACCTGAATGTCTTCGAGAATGTGGCGTTCGGTCTGCGCGTAAGCAAAACCCCCAGGGAAAAAATCGAACCTGCGGTCATGGAGATGCTTCAGCTCGTCGGACTCAAGGGATTCGAGAAGAGGGACGTTTCCTCCCTCTCCGGAGGTCAGCAGCAGCGCGTAGCCATAGCACGGGCGCTCGTCAACAAGCCGCAGGTGCTTTTGCTGGACGAACCGCTGGGCGCCCTTGACCTGAAACTCCGGAAAGAGATGCAGGTCGAGCTTAAGCGTATCCAGCAGCAGGCCGGAATAACCTTCATATATGTAACTCACGACCAGGAAGAAGCTCTGAGCATGAGTGATACCATCGTTGTCATGAACAACGGTACCATACAACAGATCGGAACCCCCGCCGATATATATAATGAACCGGTCAATGCTTTTGTCGCGGATTTTATCGGGGAGTCCAACATCATCGACGGAATTATGCGCCGTGATTATCTGGTCAACTTCAGCGGCCGCGACTTTGTATGTGTCGACAAAGGATTTGACCCCGATGAACCGGTCGATGTCGTCATACGGCCGGAGGACATCGACGTCGTCCCGGTGGA
Organism: Clostridiales bacterium; assembly: GCA_012521525.1. Taxonomy (GTDB): domain Bacteria; phylum Bacillota; class Clostridia; order Oscillospirales; family JAAYOS01; genus JAAYOS01. Next base: position 1,153 of record JAAYMG010000229.1, read on the forward strand.
AGACGGTCTTTGGACAGGCGTTGTGCAATCCGTCCTGTTCAAGGGTGTGCATTACGAGATAATGGTCGATTCGGGCGACTTCTTATGGATGATCCATTCCACAGATGCACAGGTACCCGGGACAGAAGTAGGTATGAAAATATCACCGGAAGATATCCATATCATGCACAAGTCGTCGGAGGTGGAGATCCCTTCCGAAGAAGGGGAGGCGGAATAGATGAGGAAGTCCAGGCGAATATCTTTTCTGGCACTGCCTTATGGGGTCTACGCCATGATTTTCATCCTTGCCCCCATACTCCTAATACTTTTCTACAGCCTGTTCTATCAGGGATCCAAAGGTTTTGCCTTTACTCTGGATCACTTCATCAAGTTTTTCAACTTCAGAGAACCCGTCTACATGCAGGTTTTGCTGCGTTCGGTCAAGACTGCCCTGATTTCCACTGTCATATGCCTGATTTTCGGCTATCCGATGGCATTCATACTTTCCAGGATGCGTCCGAGCGTCCGCAACATGGTATCTTTCCTGTTCGTCCTTCCCATGTGGATGAACTTCCTGCTGCGTACATACGCCTGGATGACGCTCCTGGAAAACACAGGCGTAATAAACACACTGCTGGCTTCCATCGGGCTTCCCCCGGTCAATATAATGTATA
>JAAYMG010000230.1 GCA_012521525.1 Clostridiales bacterium
AATAGACTTGGCTCATGAAGCTTCTCCGTTTCTGTTTGTTGTAGGAACTAACATTATAACAGAGAAGCTCTCGTGGGCCTATTTATTTCTTTATTTGTGTTTCATTTAATTTTACAACTCGCCCTGGCTTTTTCGCTTGCGTTATCGGGTATAATGGCATATAATAATCCTCGATTTAAGGCTCTGTATTTATATAGTAAACGGGAGGTCTTTGCTTGAAACAGGACCAGAAAAAACGGATCTGCATTCTCTTCGGAGGAGTCTCTCCCGAGCATGAAGTTTCGCTTTCAACGGCTACTTCGATTTTGAACAATATTGACCGCTCTCTGTTTGAAATATACCCTGTTGGCATAACAAAAGACGGGAAGTGGTATCTATATACAGGCGACGTTTCCCTACTGGCAGACGGCAGATGGGAAACGTCCGGAAAGACAGTTCCGGCAATACTATCACCGGTCCGCGGCGACGGTCTTTTGGTATTTGAAAATGATAATGTAACACGTATAAAAATCGACTGTGTTTTTCCCGCGCTGCACGGCGAAAACGGCGAGGACGGGTCCATGCAGGGACTTTGCAGCATCGCGGGCATACCCTGTGTCGGGGCAATGGTCGCGGCGTCCGCCGTTTCCATGGATAAGGTCCTGACCAAGTCTGTCGTTCAACGGCTGGGTATCAGGCAGGCGGATTATGTCGTGATCACACGCCACGAGGCTTCCCGGGGTTTTGATGATATCGTGGGCCGCATTGAGTCGGCCTTCAGTTATCCTGTATTCGTAAAGCCTTCAAATACGGGCTCATCGGTCGGGATAAGCAAGGCAAAGAGCAGCACCGAGCTGGTCGAAGCCATCGCCGGAGCCCTGCGATATTCAGACAAGGTCCTAGTTGAAGAATTTTTTGACGGACGCGAAATAGAGGTCGCCGTACTCGGGAACGATACCCCGCAGGCATCGGTGTGCGGAGAAATAAAACCCGGAGACGAGTTTTATACTTACGAAGACAAGTACATAAACGGCGTAGCGACCCTGCATATTCCCGCCGACCTTCCCGAAGAGACTTCGGAAAAAGTGCGGCAGTATGCCTGCGAGATCTATTCCGCCATCGGTTGTGCAGGACTGAGCAGGGTCGACTTCTTTGTTCACAAGACTACTGGCGAAATATGCTTCAACGAGATCAATACCATGCCGGGCTTTACCCCGATCAGCATGTATCCAAAGCTGTGGGAGTACTGCGGCATTCCATATACTGAGCTTATAACGCGGCTTATTATGCTGGCATTGGATGAAAAATAACGTTTTGTCGGAGGACAATATGGATCAGCGCCCGATTGGGGTTTTTGACTCCGGTCTCGGAGGGCTTACCGTTCTGAAGGAACTGCGTAAAGTCCTTCCCGGAGAAGACTTTATATATTTTGGCGACACAGGCCGGGTTCCGTATGGAAGCCGCTCGAAGGAAACCATAATAAAATACGCAAGGCAGGACATGCGCTTTCTGAAAACATTTGACGTCAAGGCCGTACTTGTCGCCTGTTGTACGGTCTCTTCCCTTTGGAACGAGATCGAAAACGAGTTCGACATACCATCGGTCAGCGTTGTGGCCCCTTCCGCACGCCACGCGGTCGAAGAGACCTCAAACGGAAAGATCGGGGTGATCGGGACATCAGCCACGATCAACAGCCGGGCATTCAGGACCGAGATACTTAAGCTGCAGCCGAATGCGGAAGTTTTCGGCATCCCATGCCCGCTCTTTGTCCCCCTCGTGGAGAACGGACGGATAAGACCCGGTGACGTCGTCATTGAAACCGTGGCCAAAGAATATCTTGAACCCTTTGCCGAATTCGGGTGCGACACGCTGATAATGGGGTGCACGCATTACCCTCTTCTTGAACCTGTCATTTCGAATATAATGCCCGGTGTGCGTCTTATCAATGTGGGAGTATCATCGGCAATCAAACTTAAGCACATACTAAGTATCAGCGGGCTGTTGTCGGACAGAGGCGGAAACGGTTCTGTAGATTATTTCGTCAGTGACGACACAGGCAATTTCAGCGAACTTGCATCAATGTTCCTGGAACAAAACATAAGCAGCAGCGTCAGAAAAGTAGATATCGACAAGTTCTGATTTCGTCGGCACGGCGGCGAACCGGCTATGACTTCAAACATAAAATTTGCGATATACGTTTGCTGCCTTTATACTAGATAATATAAATCGAAAGTTACAGAGAGGAGCATTCCCATGAAAGACAATGTCCTCATATCCATCTCTGGAAGCCATATATATGAAAATTATACCGAGGACCTCCTTGAGATGGTCACTACCGGATCATATCAGGAAAAGGACGGAGTCTATACCATCACTTATTCCGAAACCGAGCCCAATAATTCGGGATCATATAAAACGACGCTGACTATAGATCCAAACAGGAAAATAACCGTCGTCCGCGAGGGGGAAATCTCCTCGCACATGATATTCGAACAGGGGCAAAAGCACCTGATCTACTACGACACCGATTTCGGCGCCATGACCGTCGGCGTCAGCGCCAACCGCATCAATACTAGGCTCTCCGAAAACGGCGGCGAGATCGAGATCGTATACTCCATTGAAATAGATCAATCGGTGGCTTCCGACAATATCCTGAAGCTGAACGTCCGCAAGACCAAGCCATATACACTGAGCTGATCCTTCGCTTTGTTACTATAATATGCTTTGTGCTTCTGCGTACAAAAGAAAGGACGAAAAAATGAAGATCAAAAAAATCCTGTCCAT
>JAAYMG010000231.1 GCA_012521525.1 Clostridiales bacterium
AACCCGGACTTTGAGAAGCATGATATGAAGATAGAACAGGCACTGCACAGACTACTGGAATACAGATCTGATCGCTACAGGCTGCATAAGGATGACAAAATACTGTGTGCGTGGAATGCGCTGATGATAGCCGCATGTGCAAAAGCATACCAGGTGCTGTGCGATGTAACCTATTTGGATATGGCAGAAAAGGCAGTAAAATTCATCGAGGAAAACCTGACAGACGAAAAGGGCATATTGTACGTGAGCTTCCGTGAGGGGAGAAGCGATATTCCCGGTTTTTTGGATGACCACGCGTTCATGGCATGGGCATATCTGGCACTGTATGAGGCGACGTTTGAAATATCGTGGCTGAGGAAGTGCATAGACATGGCATATAAAACATCGCAATTGTTTGAGGACATGGAAAACGGAGGTTACTTCCTTTACGGAGAGAACAATGAGGAGCTGATCTCGAAGCCCAAGGAGATGTATGACGGGGCAATGCCCTCCGGAAATTCCGTGATCGCCTATGTTCTGAATCGGCTCAAATACCTGACCGGGGACCCGGGTATTTCAGAGCTGGCTGACAGGCAGATGAAGTTCATTAGCCGGAATGCAGTCGATCATCCGGCGGCGTATACCTTCGCTCTGATTGCGGCCATGTCGAATATATATAAATCAACGCAACTTGTATGCGTACTTCCGGACAGCGAAAAGATCGTAGAAATCAGGAGCAGGCTGAGCGGGCACTTCGTGCCAAATACCGTAATACTTGTCAAAACTCCCCGGAACCAGGATCAGGTCGCGGAAATTGCGGAATTTACGAAAGGCCAGACGGCGAAAGAAGGAAAACCCACGTTCTACCTGTGCCAAAATTACGCATGTACCGAGCCGGTCCATTCTTTTGATGAAGCACTGACTCATTTGCGATAGATAGGTTGAAAGTCCGGCAATCAGCTTTCTGATTTAACTATGTATATCATTTGAATGATATGCATCTGAAAGCATGCTGCCGGACATACATAAGGACTTTGAAGGACTTATAGACCCGATGACAGGAAAATACATTTTTTGAATTTGCGTGCGGCTTCATCGAATTGAGGCGGGATATGGCCCGAAGCAAAAATTATGACTTGACAGACCATCGGCATATGGTGTATTATAGTCATCGGTCACCGGAAATGACCTTAAACGGACGCTTAGCTCAGCTGGGAGAGCATCTGCTTGACGTGCAGAGGGTCAGCGGTTCGAGTCCGTTAGCGTCCACCATATAGGGAACCCGCAAATCCGCACGATACAGGGATTTGCGGGGTTTTGCTATATTCCTGAACGGGCATAGTATAGACTGAAATGCGGCAAGTGGAATTGATGGGGGTTGCTTCATGGGTAAGGAAAAGGCAAGGCATATTGATACCTACAACACTAAGAGAGTGCATAAGGTAAACCTGGGGGTCATAGTATCCATTGCTTTGATCCTGGTAGTAGAGTCCTTCATTTATAAAGGGACTGAAGAGGGCATTCGTGTAGGTATGCAGGCATCTGCGGTCATTGTATTATCGTTGATCAACTACTTCCTGCCGATCAACAGGTATTTGAAGGGACTTTTGTTCGGTTTGATAATATCGGCCGTAGCTATCGTGCTGGTTTTTAATGACGATTACTCGATAGTCCACCACTATCTGCTGCTTGCCTCGGTAGCAGTAGTGTCCCTGTATTTGAAGAAGGAAATCATTCTAGCCTACAGTATTGCACTTGATGCGGCAATACTGGCAGTGTTCTTCATAAAAACCGAGGGTTTGCTTGGCTACAACTATGAATCGCAGAATGTCATATCGATAATGCTGCTCATAATATCCATAGAGGTCCTGCTCTATTTTCTAACATGGTGGGGAAGGAACTACTTTACCGACGCAAATGCCAAGGCGCTTATGCTGGAAAAGACGTTCAACGATATCCGCGAAGGGACGGGAAACATCGACGAACGGATAGCCGGCCTCAACAGGGATATGGATGGTTTGAACGACCAGAGCCTCAACATAACCAAAACGATGCAGGAAATGGCGGAAGCCGTACAGACACAGGCAAATACCATACATAATATCAACCTGGAAATG
>JAAYMG010000232.1 GCA_012521525.1 Clostridiales bacterium
CTTCTAAACCTTGTCCTCGCTCCATCTTGCTGTAATTATATACCAGAAGCATATAATTATCTATAATACTGGCATTGTTAGTGCATAATAATGTGCTTTGCCCTATGATCGTATAGTTCATCAACCGTTACTCTCAAAGGACTTGCCCCCGATTTTCCGCTTATGGATATCGGGGGCTTTGATCGATCAAAAGACAAGGCAATTAATGTTGGAGTCTATGCAGTAAAATATCATATCCACTCAGTTACTTCATCTATGCTTTTTCTCGGCCTCATTGGCGGGGTTTCACCTGTGTAGCCCAACGCCAGCGCGGCAACCATCTGATAGTCTTTCTTGAACCATTCGCACAGCTCTCTGTATGCGAAAATTATGTCGCAGATCCACAACGAACCGAGTCCGAGGTCGGTGGCAGCCAATATCATATTCTGGATCGCCGCTCCGACGGACTGGACATCGACCAATTCTGTGGACTGCTGCAGGATCGTTTTCTCCTGCCATGGGTGGGTCCCATACGGGTTGAATATAAAAATTATGACAGGGGCCTGTTCCATAATCGCTGCTGTGTACTCTGCACTGCCCACTTCCTTATACTGGGCTTTGAAATCGCGGATACCCTGTTTCATGACCCGGATCATTTCGAGCCGTTTGTCACCTGTCACGACTACGAACTCCCATGGCTGTTTGTTTTTGCCCGACGGTGCTTTGATGCCTGCCTCTATGATGGTACGGATGACTTCTTCGCTCACCGGCTCATTCCTGTAACTGCGTATGCTCCTTCTGTTATTGATCGCCTGCATTACCTCCATGAGTATTCCTCCTCTATTTGCTTTCCCCGGGATAGTCAGTCATTGATTTGATCATTAGTGATACTGCAACTGCTGATCCAAGCAACCGCTTTTCATCTGAACGGTTATATGTATCACTGTTTTCGAGTGTTGCCATGTATTTTTTCTTTGAAAATCAGGATGTCTGACACAATATTATTGCGATATTGTCAACATGTCAAGCGCCGCCCTTGAAAATGACCCGTCAACCTAATATTATAGTGTAAAGCATACCAATGGACATCCCTGGAAATATAGGAGATTTGATTATGAAAGTACTTATATGCAATGCGGGCAGCACATCACTCAAGTTCAAGCTATATGACATGCCGGGTGAAAATATCCTGGCCGTGTCCAGGATAGAACGGGTCGGCAGCAAGGACGACGCCACGTTTTACTTTTCAAACAACCTCAATCATCTTGAAGTCAGGAAGGATAAGCTGGCCATACCCGATTATCTGTCCGGCATACGCCTTTTCATCGAATATCTGACGACCGGCCCCACCGCGGCTATTGCCGATATCAGCGAGGTGGAACGGGTCGGGTTCAAGGCGACCCTTTCAAAAGGCTACTTTGGAGTCCACGAAATAACGGACGACGTATTGAAGGGTATGCGGGACTGGATTTGGCTTGCAAGGCTCCACAACACCGCATATCTCGATACTATCGATGCAATGCGCAGGCTTCTTCCCGACGCGATTTTTGTCGGGGCCTTCGAAACTGCCCTGCACAGAGATATCCCTCTCGAGCGGAAACTCTTCGGACTCCCCTATGAGTGGTATGAGAAATACGGCGTACAGCGTCTCGGATATCACAGTGCCTCGCACGGTTACATCGCGGACGTGCTTAGCCGGAAGCAGAGAGAGTATAAGGCGATATCCTGTCACCTTGGGGGCAGCTGCTCACTTTGTGCGCTGGAAAACGGCAAAAGCGTAAACACAAGTTTCGGCATGTCCCTTCAGACCGGTATCCTGCATGCGAACCGGGTGGGAAATATGGACGGAGATCTGTTCCTGTTCCTGAGAAGCGAAGGGCTGTCCGAGGAAGAGATCATTGAAGGGATGTACAGTAAAGGCGGACTTTATGGCATATCCGGTGTCAGCAACGACCTCAGATATATCGGGGAGGCCGCAAACCAGGGAAATAAGCGCGCAATGCTGGCTATTGATATGTTCGTCGAATCGATCATCCACTATATCGGTGCGTTCTATCTCAACCTTAACGGGCTTGATTACCTGGTATTCACGGGCGGGATAGGTGAAAACTCCGCGCTGATACGCAGCCTCGTTTGCGAAAAGCTGAAGATAATCGGAGTCGAGATAGACAATGAACTGAACAAGTCACCCGGCGAAACAGGCATTATTTCCGCGCCCGGGTCAAAAGTGACCGTGATGGCAATACCGACTGATGAAGAGTTAGGCATAGCAAGGCGCACCTATGAGTATGTAAGATCATAATGTTGGCTCTGGGAAAAGAGATGGTATTATGAAGAATATTATCCTTGCACCGGATTCATTCAAGGGAACGATGAGCTCTTCCAGGATCTGCGGGATAATGGAAGAAGTCCTCGTACGATACTTCCCTGACGCCGTGATCCGAAAGATACCCGTAGCGGATGGCGGAGAAGGTACGGTTGAGTGTTTCAGGGAAGCCGTGGGCGGAACAGAGGTCAGGCTGAAAGTCTCCGGGCCTTATTTTGAAGAAATCGAAGCTGCATATGCCGTATTGCCGGACGGCTCCACTGCCGTTATTGAGCTTGCAGCCGCTGCGGGTCTTCCTCTGGTGGGCGAGAACAGGAATCCGCTTCTCACGACCACTTTTGGTGTCGGACAGATGATCAGGCACGCCCTGGAAAACGGGTGCAAAAACATAGTCCTGGGACTTGGAGGAAGCTCCACTAACGACTGCGGTACCGGAATGGCAGCCGCCCTGGGCGTCAGGTTTCTGGACGAAAAGGGCGAAGCCTTTGTGCCTGTCGGGGGGACTCTCGACAGGATAAAGGACATAGACATGTCCTGCAGGGCAAAAGAATTGGACGGCTGCAAACTGACCGTCATGTGTGATGTGGACAATCCGCTGTGCGGGATCAACGGTGCAGCGTATGTCTATGGCCCGCAAAAAGGCGCCGACGAGGAAACGGTAATTGTGCTTGATAAAAACCTTGAATACCTTTCCGGCCTTATCAGGGAAAAACTTCACACTGATTTGGCTCAAATGCCCGGCGCCGGGGCGGCAGGCGGGGCAGGTGCAGGTGTCGTGGCTTTTCTCGGAGGAGAGTTGAAACCGGGCATCGAAACCGTTCTGGACGTTGTGGGGTTTGACAGCTTGCTGGAAAACGCCGATCTGGTCTTCACGGGAGAAGGAAAAATAGACCGTCAAAGCTTGCGGGGAAAAGTAGTTGCCGGTGTCGCAAAAAGGGCCAAACTAAAAGGTGTTCCGGTCATTGTGGTCGTAGGAGATATCGGCGATGAAATAGACGAAGTATACCGGCTCGGTGTCACGGCTGTTGTCAGCATAAACCGCGTTGCGGTCCCCTTTGAAACGGCAAAGCACAGGAGCGAAAGCGATCTGAGGCTTACCATGCACGACATTGCAAGATTGCTGATGCTATGACATGCAATCAAAGATGTAGCTTTTTATGGTGTCATCTGCAGTCCGAAAATGCCCGGGGCTGACATTGTCCTTCCAATATTTCATAGCAACGGTGTTGAAGATACATAAAAAAGGCAGAAAGACCCTATGCCGGGAAAGAACCAAAGAACAAGTGTTGCATCTTCTGAACCGGGAGCGTTGATGCAGTACTCAAAAACAATGACCTTATATAAGGGGGTAGGATTTCATGTGGCTCGTCTTCGCGATATTGTCTGCAGTGTTCGCAGCACTCACTTCAATACTGGCAAAAGTCGGGATCGAAGGAGTAAACTCAAATCTTGCTACGGCGCTGAGGACAGCGGTCGTATTGATCATGGCATGGGCAATGGTCTTTCTGACAAACGCGCAGTCGGGACTCTCGGAGATCAGCAAAAAGAGCTGGATCTTTCTGATCCTTTCGGGCCTGGCGACCGGTGCGTCATGGTTATGCTATTACAGGGCACTTCAGATCGGAGACGCTTCAAAGGTCGTACCTATCGATAAGCTCAGCGTAGTTATCACGATCATACTGGCATTTGTAATACTCCGCGAGCAATTTACGGTCAAATCGATAATAGGATGCATCCTGATAGGAGCAGGCACATTACTCATGGTGCTGTAAAGTGTCGGATCAGCATTATAAAGCCGCCCCGGATCACATCCAGAATGGCGGCATCTTGTTTTTATTGGCAGTTCATTTATAATATTATGATAAAATCCTGTTATAACGAACCGGAGGTAAGTCATGAAGGAAAAACTGCAAAAATACGCAAGGCTCCTCATAGAGGTAGGCCTGAACATCCAAAAGGGTCAGAACCTGATAATATCGTCACCGATCGAGAGCGCTGAATTTGCTCGCATGTGCGCAGTCGCTGCATACAACGCAGGATGCAGAGAAGTTATCATGAACTGGAAGGACGACATATCTGACAGGATCAAATATCTGCATGCGGCCGATGATGTATTCGATACCTACCCCGAGTGGCGCAAAAACATGCTTACCGAGCATGTTAAAGGCGGTGGTGCGCTGCTGAACATATATGCTGCCGACCCTGAGAACCTTGTTGGCGTGGACCCCAACCGCCTGACTCGCTTTGAGAAGGTGACAGGCCAGGCTCTTGCAGAGTACAGGCAGTTGCAAATGAGCAGTGCAGTGCCCTGGTGCGTTGCTTCCGTTCCGATACCTTCCTGGGCTTCGAAAGTGTTTCCGCAAGCCGATCCCGAGGAAGCTACGGACTTGCTGTGGGACGCCATATTCAAGGCTGTCAGGATCTCGGACGAAACTGACGTGGTCGAAGAGTGGCGCAAACATATAGACAGGTTGACCGAGAGAAAAGATTACCTGAACCGGTTAAACCTTAAATCGCTCCACTACAAAAACTCCATCGGAACCGACCTGGTGGTTGAACTCCCGGAAGACCATGTCTGGGCTGCAGGTTCCGAAGTTGCAAAGACCGGTCAGGCATTTGTCCCCAACATGCCCACAGAAGAGATTTTCGGGGCGCCTAAGAAGGATGGAGTCAACGGTGTAGTGGTATCTTCAAGGCCTTTCGTAAAAGACGGCAACATCATCGAGAATTTCCGATTCACTCTGAAAGATGGCAAAATAGTAGACGTTCAGGCGGATAAGGGTGCTGATATCCTGAGAAATGCCATATCGGTGGATGAAGGGGCATCATATTTCGGAGAAGTTGCCCTTGTCCCGTGTGACTCTCCGATATCAAACATGAAGATCCTCTTCTACAATACACTGTTTGACGAAAACGCCTCGTGCCACTTTGCGTTTGGCCAGGCATACCCGTCCAGCATCAAGGGCGGAGAGATGATGTCACAAGAGGAACTCAGACTCCGCGGCCTGAATGACTCGATCACACATGAGGATTTCATGATCGGCACCGAGGACCTCTCAATAATCGGAACGACTCATGACGGGAAACAGGTTCCTATATTCGTAGACGGCAACTTCGCTTTCTAGCCTTGCGCCAGTTGGCTTTTCTCCCCTTTTTGAGGAAAACCGAAATCATATCAGTGACGTATAGATTTTTTCTGAGTTAGCTTTACAGCAAAATCTCAGCTTTACTTTATAATAACAAAGTCTGCTATAGACAGCTCATCAGGCAAAACATTGCAGGGAAGATAAAGCACCTTCACGCCCGCTTTCATCGCCTCGGTCAAAGCAATTCCAAACCCAGGGTGTGTGCTTACGTTTGGCAGCACTTCTCGCACACCGGGCATGGTGATGACGAATGCGATATAGCACTCATAGCCTTTTCCGGCAGCGTCGGCAAGCTCGTACAAATGCTTCACTCCGCGTTCCGTCGGAGCATCGGGAAAATATCCGATGCCGCCTGCTTCGAGCGTGCAGCCCTTGACCTCGATGAGAACCTTTCGCGGGCCGCATTCAAGATAAAAATCCATCCTGTGCTTTCCGTAAGCATATTCAGGCTTGAGATATGTGATGTTCTCAAAAGGGGCCGGCGATTTGCCCAGCCATTCCTTCATCGCCTGATTCGGTGCCTGACTGTCAATGTTGACCCAGCCAAGACCCTTCTTGTATACCGCAATGAGATCGTATTGGGTTTTCCTCAAGGGATTTTCCGTCTTCACGATCGAAACATGGCAACCGTGCAGAAGCAGTTCTTTGCATCGCCCGGTTGTTTTCACATGGACTGTTTCGACCTTGCCGTCCAGCTCGACATAAGCCACAAACCGGTTTGGACGGTCTATAAATCTGGCATATAAAATGTTTTTATATTTCATGTTTCCATTCTCTAAATAGCCTGTGTGCAGTTCCGGTTACAGAAAATCGACGTCAGCCTGGGCTGCGATCCTTGACCATTTTATAATTGACCAACTCGATGCCGTTTCGAATAACCTTGTTTTTCAAAAAAGGGCTTAGCCGTAATAGACGCATAGGTCTCAAACCTCGATACACCTGCTTTTTGCGCAAGCAGCTCCAACTCTTTTACCAGAGCCGTCGCGATACCCCTGCGCTGATGATCTTTATGGACATAAAGCCTGTCCAGATAGCCGTTATGATCCATGTCGGCAAATCCAACGATTTCACCGTTTTCTTCCGCAACCAGTGTGTTATGCGATAAGAAGGAATTATTCCAGGCTTCCAGATCCACGATTCCCGTTGCCCATGCGTTCAACTGTTTTTCCGTGTAATCCGCGGCATTGACCGTATGCACGGTATCATAAAACAGTCTGGCCAAAACAGCACAGTCGCCCGGTGTATATTTTCGTATTACCATAGCAGCCTCATGATTTCCGGATCAGGCACGGTTCAGCCTTATGGTCAGGCATATATCTCCTATTGCCGTGTTCAGATAGCAGCTTGTTTTGATATCATATTCCTTATCTTCGTCCGGCTTGCATTGGACCGGCGGCAGAATATCACACTTCACATCATCAACCGAAAGCGCGGTAAGGACATTTCCGCTTATGATATTGGCGATCTCCGAGACGGCGGAAGTCACGAAAACATCCACTTCTTCGAACTGCATTCCGCTCATGATGTTTACCATATTCAGAGATGTAGCAACCGGGAAGCGGTAGATCACTTCGCCCTGGAAGTCACCGACGATGCCGATGGCGATGTCTACCTCGTCATCGCAGCTGAAATCAACTGCCGGACGATCGGAAATTTCCGTAACGTTAAGCATCAGCTTGAGCACATTATGTGTCGCATCTACCAGTGCCTTATAAAGCTTGTCTTTCATTTCCGATCACCCTTTCTTCCTGGCATAGTCCGCTATTCGCTGGTCTTCCGCGGCTACATGGTTAATCAGCCATGCCAGCAGTCTGCCGCCGAACTGTTGCATCAAATCCTCATTATTGCCGGATCTTTCATATTGCTCGGAAACCTCCAGCACATAATCGACCATTCCGTTATGCAACTGTTTGTGATGTTCATATCCGGGATAGTTTATACTCAGCTGGTACTCTTCTTCGTCACGGAAATGCTCAACGACGTATCCCTTCATAAATTCCAGGGTTTCATTCAGTCTGGGGGCTTTCTCCTCCCAGCTGCCCGCCGACCGCAATGCCTGTAAAAAAGACTCGACGCGCCTGAACAGCTCTTTATGCTGCTCATCAATACTTGGAACACCAAGTTCATATTGGTCTTTCCAAAGCATGTTACCATCATTCCTTTCGTTTTTTATTCTATCGGATGCCGGTTGCTCAGGCCGACATCCTTTTTTTCTATCATGTTTTTGCTTTTATTTTTGGCACTGTATAACAGGCGATCGACATTCCGCAAAAGGTCGGTCAACTCGTCGCCCTCCGCCTCTGCAACTCCACCGCTGATCGTCACAGTGAAATCCTTGTCCCATTTTCTTTCCATGATGCTTTGACGGATCCGCTCCAATATTGCATAGCCTTCATCCCTGATGTCCTTTTTGATCCTGGAGAGTATGAACAGGCCCACAGAAACGACACCACAGATAAATGGCAATAATATGTCTGCCGTGTCCAATCCATTAGACAGTTTATAAGGCTGGTTAAAAAGGACATGAATAAGCCAGCCATAAAAATACGTTAAATAACCTGTGCCGTAACGGGGTATTTTGATCCTGTTTCATAAAGGACCCTCCAATATGGCCTGTTTCTGCATCGACCTCCTGTCTTCAATTATATCAGAAACAGACTTGATTCGACAATAATTACTAAAATTTTTGAAGTATTTTTAAATAGGAAAAGGTCACATAGCCAAAGCCGTGTGACCATTAGCAAATAAATCAACAGCTCCACAATACAGACCGCATCTTCCTACCAAATCCATATTGCTCATTTCTTTTTCTCCTTTATCAATACTTTTTAGTTCGACATATACTACTTGACTTATACCTCATATCATTACGCGAAAATATCATTTATAAACTCCTCTACCTCGTCCCAGGCCGCATTTGCGTCAGCAAGCTCGGGAAACAGCATCTGAAACACATGGAACATACCGGGGTATGTAGTTTGCCGGACTGTGACTCCGGCTGTTTTAGCTTTATGCGCAACCTTGACGGTATCGTTCAGAATCATTTCGTTTCCACCCACCTGCATTAGCATGGGAGGAAAATCATGATACTCTCCATACAAGGGTGAAATATAGGGATCGTCTGCGCGCCCGTTGCCAACATAAACGGGAGTCCTGCGTTTGTAGTTCAGGTCAGTCCATGCAGACATGGTAATCAAGGCTGCAGGCATCGGCATGTCGTTATCCCTGATATAAAGGGCAGTTGCAAGTGTCAGTCCCCCGCCCGCTGAATCACCGGCTATGATAATGTTTTCAGGCAGATAACCCTGTTCCAGGAGCCATTTATATGCCAGAACAGCATCTTCCAGTGCCGCAGGATAAGGATGCTTGGGAGCGACCCGGTAGTCCACGGTCAAAACTCCTGCTCCGCTCAACCTGGCATATTGCACTGCTGATCGGCGGTACGTCATACCATTATCTTTAAGGGAGCGAATGTAAGCTCCGCCGTGAAGCTGCAGTATCACCTTTTCAGGTTTTATACCTCTTTTCTGCACCCACTCCATCTTTATTCCGTCGACTTCCTGTACCTCCAGCACATAATCATCCGGCAGCTCCCAGTTGCTGTTTAATTCGTTCAAAAGTTTGATATTCTCGTTCCCGCCGATCGCCAATCCTTTTTGTATAAAAGTCGTATAATTAAACTTTTCAAACATGAACCAGATTCCCCCGGCAGCCAGAGCGATAATGATTATGATTACGACCCACTTAAGATATTTCTTCTTTTCGCTGTCATTCATCACTCTTTACACCGCTTCCATCCAGCATCTCTTTGAATATTTCAGACAGTTTGTCTATCAGTTCGATCAGTTTATCCGTATCCGCATCGCCCAGGGATCCTACAAGGCTCTCGGCAATGCTCATCAGCCTTTTGCTTGCCGTTTCGAGTGCTTCAATTCCGTCCTGGGTCAGCTCGATGTTTATGCTCCTTCGGTCTTTCTTATCAATGTTTCTTGTTATAAATCCCCGCCGTTCCAGATCATTGAGGATCCTGGTCA
>JAAYMG010000233.1 GCA_012521525.1 Clostridiales bacterium
CCCCGGCAGTTACATTCACAAGTTTGTTCTGTTCCCTGCCCCCGATGACGGCGGAACCCTGCTGTACCGTAAAACTGCTGTTTTTCGTGACGACCAGCCGCTCGCCCGCCTTAAGCGTCAGTGAAGCGGTCTTTCCGGAGTCCAGGTAGAATCCGTTATCAAGCATGCGCATATATGTATCATAAGCCACCTGTTCCCTGAGCCTTCCGGCATCGACCGACAGGTCCCTCTCCGCGTCCCCGATCGCCTTCTTTATCTTCGAATCGGCCCTGGACATGCTGTCCGACCGAAGGGCCGAAAGCTTGCTTTCCAGCTGGTTCAAAATCTTCGGGATAAATGTATTCTGTATATAACTCAGCGAAACTACCGGATCGGATGCGCTTCCCGGCACGTTTGCCGCGGCCGCCGCGAACAGGCTGAACAGGATTATGAGAGCCGAAACGATCGATACGTACCGCTTCAAATTCATTGCCGGTCCCCCCAAGCTTTTCAACAAATTACGACATATTTATGATTATAAAAGAAATCACATAAAATGTCAAAGCGTTAAATTACTGACAAGAGAGTAATTGACAGGCATCCGAAAAAAAGATATTATGGTTATGACGATCACACCTAATACTTAACATGGAAGGCAAAGATATGTACAGGGAACACTTCGAAAAACTGATCGAGATGCAAAGACAGCGCGTGGAGAAAATGAAGTCGCAGGGAGACTTCATATCATATGAGGAGCTCGATGAGATAATCATAGGTGTTTGCGGCGGTGACGGCATAGGTCCTGCCATCACCCGTCAGGCTCAGCGGGTACTGGAGCACATCCTCTCCGAAGAGATTTCGAACGGAAAGGTCAAGTTTCGCACCATCGACAACCTGACCATTGAGTATAGAGCAAAAGTCGGAAAGGCCATCCCGGACGACATCCTGGACGAGCTGAAAAAATGCCATGTCATCCTTAAAGGCCCGACGACCACTCCCAAGAAGGGCGATCCGTGGCCGAACATCGAAAGCGCCAACGTCGCAATGCGCAAGGAGCTCGACCTGTTTGCCAATGTCCGCCCCGTAAAAGTTCCCGAGGCAGGAATAGACTGGGTCTTCTTCCGGGAAAATACGGAGGGGGCATACGCGGCCGGAAGCCTGGGCCTCAGGATCGACGACGACATTGCGGTCGATTTCACATTTACCACCCAACAGGGTACGGACCGCATAATACGCCTTGCATTCGAGCATGCCAGGAAGACGGGCCGCGATCGCGTAACTGCTGTCACAAAGGCAAACATCATCAAAACTACCGACGGAATGTTCCTAGATACTTTCTACCGTATAGCCGCCGAATATCCGGAAATCCAGGCGGATGACTGGTTTATCGACATAATGACGGCCAAGCTCGTCGACGAGAAGCGGCGCTCCTCCTTCCAGGTCATGGTCCTCCCGAACCTGTACGGCGATATCCTCACCGACGAGGCCGCCGAATTCCAGGGCGGTGTAGGGACCGCCGGAAGCGCCAATATCGGCAAGCGCTACGCGATGTTCGAGGCGATCCACGGCTCCGCGCCCCGCATGGTCGAGGAAGGCCGTGACCGCTATGCGGACCCCAGTTCGATGCTGCGGGCTTCGGTAATGCTCCTTGAACACATCGGAAAGGTCGACAAGGCGCGCAAACTTGAACGTGCTCTCGACCGGTGCGCCGCGGAGAGGAAGTATGTGATAACCGGCCGCGATACGGGAGCCACATGCGAGCAATACGCCGATTATGTCATGGAAACGCTGAGCAGTTTTTGAACCCGGTTTTCGGCGCCGGATAAACATATTTACATGAAAAGAGGGATGCAGATGGGTAAAAAGGTTTCGTCTGCTGTGATCCGAAGGCTGCCAAGGTACTATAGATATCTCGACGAACTCCATGCAAAGGGAGTGGTCCGCATCTCTTCCGGTTCACTTGCCGCAGAGATGGGACTGACCGCTTCGCAGATACGTCAGGATCTTAATTGCTTCGGCGGATTCGGCCAGCAGGGTTACGGCTACAATGTGGAAAAGCTCAGGAACGAAATTGCTGACATTCTTGGCCTGAAGAACTATAGCAGAGCCATCCTCATAGGTGTGGGAAACCTTGGCCGGGCTCTGATCAACAACTTCAACTTCAATCGGTGCGGTTTTCAACTGATCGCCGCCTTCGATGTCGCCCCGGG
>JAAYMG010000234.1 GCA_012521525.1 Clostridiales bacterium
CGTATCTTGATGGTTTCATAGGTTGATTACATGGTTGTTTTACAAAGCAAGATCCGGTAAGCAATCATTGTTACCTACCGGATCATATTTTTACTTATGCTCTACCCCAACAATTGACGAAGAGCCAAGAAAGATGGGACGTCGGTGGCCGCGACGTCCCATCAGGAAGCAAGACTACAAGGGTCGAGCTTAATTGGGCATAACCTCGTTGATTTTCTGAACTTTCCTTGGATGTCCTATGCGATCAACCTCGCGATAAGGCCTTCGATGATCCCCCACAGCGAGAAGTCCTGCCCGCCGTAGACCAGCATCCAGTTGTTTATGGTGTTTCCGAAGAAATAGGACCCGAAGCCAACAAGGAAGATCATTATAACGCCGGACAGAGCGGCGCCGATAATGCATCCGCGGATGCCGCCCGTCGCGTTTCCGACAATGGCGGCGGTACCGATTTCAAAGAAGCATGTGAACGTAAGCGGAATGATAACGGTGGGGAACATTCCTGCCGTGAGGATGATCGTGATGGTGGATGTGATCATGGCAACGATGAAGCCCACGATCAAAGCGTTTGGAGCATAGCTGAACACCACGGGGCAATCCAGCGCAGGGATGGCACCGGGGACGACTTTCTCGGCAATGCCCTGGAACGCCGGCACGATCTCCGCAATCAACATACGGACGCCGAGCAGCATGACTGTTACGCCGACACCGAAGTATACGGACTTAGTGAATATGTAGGTGAAAATACTCGTATTGCCTCCTGCATATCCCCAGACTTCGCCCGGGACAAAGCCATTGGCCATAAGGATCAGTGCCATGACTATGTAGGTCAGGCAGATAACGATAGAACCTGTGATGGAAACCTCACGAAGGAAGCCAAGGCCTTTCGGGAAGGTGATATCTTCGGTGGAACGCTTTTTGTTGCCTACCAGCTTGCCCAGATAGCCGGAAATCACCGAAAGTATTGTGGTGGGATGGCCGATGGTGAAGCTGTCTTCTCCCGTGACCTCTCTGACCAGCGGGCGCATGAGGTTCGGAGAAACGATCATGTACAACGCGGTGAAGACTGCGGCGAGGGCAACGAGCTTGAACCCTGAAAGCCCTGCGTCAACACCGGCAGCAATAAATACATAGGGGAACCAGTAAAGCATGTGCCCTGTAAGGAATACAGATTTCCACTTTGTGATCCTTGCGAAGATAAGGTTTACGGCGAAAGCGATCAGCATTACGATACCGATTTGAGTGCCATAGACAGACATGTCGATGTCGGGTTTCCCGCTTGCGGCAGGCATCATCGTATTGAATGCCTTTGCAAGGCCGTCTATGGAGTTCCCGGTGATGATCGCGGTTCCCTGGGTAAGTACGAAAAATCCGATCGCGGTCATCACAGTTCCCCTGACGATTTCACTGAAGCTCTTTTTCTGCAGGATCAGACCGATCAGGGCTATCAGTGCGAGGAAAATCGCGCCCTGTCCGAATATCTCGTTGACAATGAAATTCAGCACTGCCACATTAATCTCTCCTTATGTTCATTTTGTGAAATCTTTCATGAAATTCAGGGTCTTCTCCGTGAGTTCTTTTTTGTTCATGAAATTCCTGATAGGTATTACGGGCACCTTTGCCCGATTCATGATGCGTTCGCTCAACTCCTCGGAAATAAAGATGGCGTCGCACTGCTGCGACAGGCATGTGCCCAGGTCGCCGCAGAAAACGGTAGCCGAAAGGTTGTTTTCTTTCAGCACCTCTTCGATCTTTATCCTGAGCAGGAGTGAAGAACCGCATCCAAAACCACAAACCGCCTGGATCCTGATTTCGCCCATATTAAGCCCCTTTTCTTAACTTGGATTTAGCTGCCCTGATCATCACCGAGTACGGCAAGGACCTCCTCCGCGGTTTCCGCAGACGCAAGGCGGTCGATTGCCCCCTCCTGCATGATCATCCTGGCTATCCTTTTCATGGATTCCCTGTGAGAGTCCCTGTCCGTACAGCAAATACTGAGGATCACGTACACGGGGTCGTTCTCCGATCCGAAACAGACCGGATCCCTGAGGGTAATGAGGGACGCGTCATCTCTTATGACCGCTTCGGAAGGAGCCGCGTGTGCAAGAGCGAACTTAGGCATGATGACCATATATGGACCCAGTTCTTCCACGGCTGACACCATTGCCTCAGTATACTCCCGGGTCGCACTCCCCGCTGCTTCCAGCAGATGTCCCGCAGCCCGTACTGCTTCTCTCCAGTCTGCCGCCGTTACTTTCACGGCCAGGTTCTCTTTGCTTATGGGATATTTGTTGTCCATCCTCAGGTACTCCTTGATAGCCATATTCATAACAAATATACCACTTGTTATGTAACTTTGCAATATGCCGCGGTAAAAAAGTTATATCAAATTTGTTGATTATTTATCTAAATCTCTGATATGAAACAGTGCATGAACTTCCAAACTAGAAAAAATCCATAATTAATGACCTTGCAACACGTCTTGCGTCGACCTCAAAAAATACCACTCATCATATTTTGTGTTTGCATTGTTGACGATCCTCTGGTATAATATTGTTGTGTTATATCCGCAAATCTATATACTATATATTCTAAAAAACATTGGGAGCATGCATGCTCTGTTTCCGACAAAGAAATTTATCATTAGCAAATGAAGGGATATCATGACATCAAGAACTGTCACCATCATCAATCCATCCGGTCTTCACGCAAGGCCTGCATCCGAATTTGTCACCGAGGCGAAGAAATTCAGTTCTTCGATAAAGATACGGGATATCTCACAGGAAGGCGGGGAATCGGTAAACGCAAAGTCGATCGTCATGCTGCTTTCGCTGGGACTGGGACCCGGTACAAGTGTAGAGATATCCGCTGACGGGCCCGATGAGGAGGAAGCCGTTGACCGGCTCGTTTCTCTCATAGAATCAGGATTCGGAGAACTTCCTGACAACGGAGCTGATTCCGGTACGGGGAGGGCTTCGGATTGACGGGAAGCATCAAAACACCAAAATATCTCCAGCTGAAAGGCTGCCTGCAGGAACTTATCGCCGGAATGGCAAAGGACGGGAAAGACTGCCTGCCGTCCGAAAGGGAGCTGGGTGAAAAGTACGGCGTGAGCAGGATAACCATCCGCAGGGCTCTGGAAGAGCTTGAACAGGAAGGGAAGCTCTATCGCGTTCACGGCAAGGGGGCATTCATCCGCAAGGAGAAGATACCTCAACCCCTGACGAAACTCAGCAGCTTTACCGAAGATATGCGGCGGAGAAATATGAAGCCGGATTCCCGCATCCTTGTGCTGGATTATATTACGGCAGGCCCGCACATCGCCGAAAAACTCCGGGTCGCCGCGGATGAACAGGTCGTTCTCCTGAAGAGGCTCCGACTGGCAGACGGAGAGCCGATGGCTATTGAGAACTGTTATCTGCGTAAAGAAACGGGCTCCATGATCATGGACCGTCTCAATAACGGGGAGTCACTTTATGAACTCCTGCAGAACCACTGCGGTATACAACTTTCTTATGCTGAACAGACCATTGAAGTCTGCGTGCTTAAAGGCTGGGAAAAAAAGCTCCTGGGCAACGAATCTCCTCCATATGCCCTTTTTACATGCAGGCTGACTTATGATACCAATAACGTACCGGTTGAATACGTGGAATCCAAATATAGGAGCGACAGATACCGTTTCCAGGTCGATCTCAGCATACAGTAGATATCGGGAGGTTCTGCCATGTTTTTTGAACAGTATAGCAGCATAGTCTTTTCGCTTTTGCAGGATATCCTCAGTAATGAAACTGATGCGATCCGGAGTGCAGGTGACGCAGTCGCCGGGACCATCCAAAAAGGGGGATTGGTTTATGTGTTCGGCTGCGGGCATTCCCATATGGTCGAGGAGGAGCTTTTTTACAGGGCTGGCGGGCTGGCTGCCATAAGCCCGATCTTTGAGACCAGCACCATGCTTCACGAAGGCGCCATCAAAAGCAGTATGATCGAAAGGATGAGCGGATATGCACCGCTTGTCCTGGAGAGGTATGATATTTCTCCCGATGACTGCTTTATTGCGGCATCCACCTCGGGAATCAACACATTCCCGATCGAGATGGCAAAGGGAGCAAGGGACAGGGGAGCAAAAGTGATCGGCATATCCTCATATAATTACCTGGAAAAGCAGTCACGGCACCCCGAAGGATTACATTTGCCCGATGTGTGTGATATAGTCATAAACAACCATGTGCCTGCGGGGGATGCCACGGTGCAGGTCAGAAGCGACGGGACAAAAGCCGGGCCGGTATCGAGCATCGCAACGATCTTTATTGCAAACGCCATCATGCTCACGGCTTGCGAAGTTTTGCGAAACCAGGGTATAGAGCCCGAGGTTTATAAAAGCGGCAACTATGAAGGCGGCGATGAGCATAATGCGAGCCTGATCAAACGCTACAAGGCAAGGATCAGATACTTATAATGACCTGCTGCAGTAAATAACCCATGTGTTACCTATGAATAAGCAAAGAATAACCTAAGAATAACCTAAGAATAACCTATGTATAACCTATGTATAGACTCGTCGCGTAATAAAATCCTTCAGAACTTCCACAGCATTATCAAAGTCCCACGAATCATATGAGAAGAATTGTCATGGTAGATAAAGTCTGACCATTTCAAAATGATAAAAGGAACGCTTGTAATTGATATGCGTATGTGATATACTTTTGTAGCGGAGTAAGTAAACGGAAACTTATTTCGCAATTTTTTATTTTAAATTTGGATTTTTTATACATATGGGGTGGGATAGGCAATGGAGCAAACAGGTTTTGACAGCGATAAGTATTTGCGGATGCAATCCGAGAGGATCCTGGACAGGATCAAGCAATTCGGAGGGAAGCTCTACCTGGAGTTTGGAGGAAAGCTGTTCGACGATTTCCATGCGGCAAGAGTGCTCCCGGGATTTGCGCCCGACAATAAAATACGGATGCTCAGGCACCTGAAGGACCAGGCGGAGATCATAATCGCGATCAATGCCTCGGACATAGAGAAAAGAAAGATCCGCGGCGATCTCGGTATCACATATGATGTGGACGTGCTTCGCCTGATAGATGCTTTCAGGGATTGCGGGCTTTATGTCGGGAGCGTTGTCATAACATTCTACAGGTCACAGCCTGTTGCCATTGCGTTTCAGAAGCGTTTGGAAGCCCTGAATATAAAGGTGTACAGACACTATGCCATTCCCAGTTACCCCTACGACTTGCCTTTGATTTTCAGCGACGACGGGTATGGGCAAAACGAATATATCGAGACGACACGCCCGCTGGTGGTCGTGACAGCTCCCGGACCCGGAAGCGGTAAGATGGCGACCTGTCTGTCGCAGATCTACCACGACCACAAGCACGGCATCAAGTCGGGATATGCCAAGTTCGAGACTTTCCCGATATGGAACCTGCCTTTGAAGCACCCTATCAACCTGGCATATGAAGCCGCAACCGCCGATTTGAACGACGTCAACGTTATCGATCCGTTTCACCTGGAAGCCTATAACGTCACGACTGTAAACTACAACAGGGACGTCGAAACATTCCCGGTGCTGAAGGCAATGCTGGAGCGCATTTTGGGCGAGTGCCCCTATAAATCGCCGACCGATATGGGTGTGAACATGGTAGGATTTTGTATCGAGAACGACGAAATAGTACAGAAGGCCGCAAGGGACGAAATAATCCGCAGGTATTACCAGGCGCGCTGCAATTTGCGCAAGGGCTTCGGAAGCGAGACCGAGGTCAACAAGATCGAAATGATTATGAAGCAGGCCAATATCAGCATTTTCGACAGGAAGTGCGTCGAGCCTGCCCTGCGGAAGGCCGCAGAGACAGGAGCGCCTGCTGCGGCGATCGAGCTTAAGGACGGCACAGTGATCACGGGAAAAACATCCGATCTGCTGGGAGCCTCTTCGGCGATGCTTTTGAATGCGCTGAAGCATATTGCGGGCATTCCGGATGATGTACAGCTTATCTCACCGGCTGTTATCGAACCGGTGCAGGATCTGAAGGTCAATCATCTGGGCAACAAAAACCCCAGGCTCCATACCGACGAGCTGCTTATAGCCCTCTCGATATGTGCCGTTACCGATCCGATAGCCGAGATGGCAATGAACAAACTGTCAGAATTGAGCGGCTGCGAAGTGCACTCGACCGTTATCCTTTCTCAGGTCGACGAAAACACCTTCAGGAAGATCGGCGTCAACCTGACTTGCGAACCGCAATATCAATCAAATAACCTTTATCATAAATAAGACGACCAG
>JAAYMG010000235.1 GCA_012521525.1 Clostridiales bacterium
CCCAATTTCAAATATTTTAATTTAGACATCAAGGTCCTCCCTTATTCTCTCATATTCTTCGTTTTCCTCCCGTTTTCTATTAACCCATTTCAAATTTTTCAAAACAAGGAGCATCCATATGCAGCGTCTTTTAAGCCGAGTTCGCAGGTGCGTAGATGATTTTAATATGATACAACCGGGCGACCGCATCGCAGTTGGCCTTTCAACAGGAAAGGATTCTTTGTCCCTTCTGTGGTCGCTGGCCCAGTTGCGGCACTTTTATCCGAACCCCTTTGAACTGAAAGCTATCACGCTTGACCTCGAAGGCGGAAGGACCGATTTCAGCGCTGTCCAGGAATTCTGCCGCTCTATCGATGTAGAGTACGTCGTTGTTCCGACTCACATAAAGACCATAGTATTTGATCTCAGAAATGAACCAAACCCCTGCTCTCTTTGCGCAAAGCTGCGCAGAGGAGGGGTGAACAATACTGCTCTCTCGCTCGGATGCAATAAAATCGCGTTGGGTCACCATTTTGACGATGCCGTAGAGACCTTTATGATGTCACTGATATTCGAAGGCAGGATCTCATGTTTTCAGCCCGTCACTTATCTTGACCGCAAAGGCGTCACAGTGATAAGGCCTCTGCTGTATGTGGGAGAAAAAATGCTGCAGAATGCGGCGCAGGAATTGAACCTTCCGGTCATGCAAAGCACCTGTCCTGCAAACGGCCTTACAAAGCGTCAGGAGATAAAGCAGCTCCTGGAAGAGCTGTCGGAAAGATATCCGGATATCAAGAGCAAGGTGTTCGGTGCGATACGCCGTCTTCCGTTAAACGGCTGGGGCACCGGCGATGAATGTTAACCGCCCAGTCTCCTGCTCTCCAACCATACAAGGATCTCATCGGCAACGTCCTGCCAGCATGTTTCCAAAAGCAAGTCGTGCCTGAGCCCCTCCCATTCGCGGTATGTGCACAGCTCTCCCGCGGTCCTGGCAAAGGCACGGCTTCCTTCTATGCTGCAAATGCCGTCTCTCGTGCCGTGCATCAATAATACCGGACCCCGCTTGACATCGGCGTTTTTTGCTATGAGCTTTGCCCATTTGAAACACCCTGCAGCGGTACCGGGAGTTATAAACGGATGACAGAGTTTGTCCGGAACGGAATCGGGCGAAACGTACCCGGCAGGATCGAAGTGCTTTTTTGACTTGACCCTGTTGTCAAGCAGCATATTCGGCATTACAACTGAAGCCACTAATGACAGGAAGTATGCAAAAGCGGTGGGCATATTCGCAAGTCGTATCCAGGGTGAGGTTATGATATAGCCGTGGACTTTTTCATCTTCACGCGCAATCCGGTATGAAAGAGCCAAATTCCCGCCCATGGAGTGCCCCAGCAGGTATCTGGGAACGCCAGGTTCTTCCTGACTTATATGGTCAAGCAAAGTGTCTACGAGACCGTAAAACTCATACCTTTTCCCTATTTGACCGCGTATTCCGGGGGACTTCCCATGCCCCGGAAGGTCGATCCCATACACCGAATAGCCTTTGCGTGCCATATAGTCCGCAAAATTCGCATATCTGCCGAAATGCTCACCGATACCGTGCAGCACGGCAACGGCCCCTAAAGGGTTTTCAGCCTTCGAAAAATATCCATTGTACTCCACATAGTCATGTTTCAGCTCAAATCCAAGCATTCCCGCACTCCGCTCCTCTATATGATGATATATTTCTTTAACCGATTTTTCATAAAAAACGGTTATAAGTCAGGGATTTTGATTATAACTTAGATATATTAAACCAGATTTCCGTATTTAGTTCAACATGTTATTTCCCGGGTACGGCAATTTTGCGTAAGTACTGGCAATATCCCCTGAAGAATGTTATAATAAAGATGGCAAAAGACAAATGCCCGGCAGAGCAAAATCGGCTGTGCCGCGGCCGTTAATGCGGCACCCGCGCAGGCTCACGCGGCAGGCGCGGCAAACGGAGGTCACTATGAAGTTTACGTTCAATGCCAAAAAGGTTGAAGTCTCCGAGGACCTGATGGAGTACGCGAGGAAGAAAATCAGCAAGCTGGAGCGCTATTTCAAAAAGGACTCGACCGCACATATCGTGTTCTCCACAGAGCGCGGAAGGGAAACGGTTGAGATCACGATCTACCACGGATCGATGATTTTCCGTACGCGTCAGACGACCCAGGACTTTTTTGCATCGATCGACCAGGGTATTGAAGTCCTTGTCAGACAGATCCACAAAAACAAGACCAGGCTTGAAAAGAGGCTGCGCAAAGGCGCCTTTGACCGTGCAGCAGGCTCTGACGTGAACGGGCATCAGGATGTCGAGGAGGAATCATATGACATCGTTCGTACTAAACGCTTTGCCATCAAGCCAATGTCCCCGGAGGAAGCCATCCTTCAAATGAATATGCTCGGCCACGAATTCTTCGTTTTCAAGGACGAGACAAACAGCGACTCATTTGCGGTTGTCTACCGCAGAAACGACGGCGGTTATGGCCTGATCGAAACCGAATAGGCAGCCGGCCCGCGTAAGATACCGGTTCGACACAAACAGGAGGATTTGATCCTCCTGTTTTTTGCATGCTTATATTCAGGTCTGCAAAAGCTGAGCTATCCTGTTTGGGGATCATTATCGGCTATCTTTTCTGAACAGGTCCAACAACCGGTCAAGGATCGTACGGGTCATGGAGCTCTGCGGCTTTTCCTTCACCGGCTTTTCGGCTGCTACTGCCGTAGTGCGCAGAACGATCTGCACCTGGTCCACGCTGTTTTGAGGAGAATTTATCGACACCGCCTGCTGCCCCTCTCCTTCGTCCACATAATCACTGAGGGCCCTGTTAAAGCTTTTGATGCCTTCATATAAGGTATCCTGGCCGTCCGCAAGCTCGTTGACCCGGTCCGGCATTTCAGACAACCTTGACGAAATTTCACCCAGCCCGTCGGACAGCGAGGAGATGCCGCCAAGGATCCCTTTGGCGCCTGCGGAAAGCTGTACAAAACTGTCCTTTAGTGCCCGGACCCCGCTAACATACTCAGATGTGCCTTTCACAATGGCACTTGCGCTCGCGGAGAGTGCGGAGACCCCTTCAACATATTTCCTGAGCCCCTGGCCGTACTTTTCAAGCTGGCCGGATAACTCGGAATAGTCCTGCCGGGCAAGGGACGACGTCATCCCGGTAATTGCGGCCAGGATCTGCTGCTTTTCGACAGCTGACATTGTCGGACTTTGCTCGATCGCACCCGCGATAGTTTGCAGTCCTTCGGCCAGAGCATTCATCTGCTCACCGCTTGTAATGCCGCTCAAACCCTTTTTCAATTGTTCAAATCCCTCTATAAGCGCGGCTCCTTCAGCGTCGATCCGCCCCATGCCGTCCGCATACTCCGCCATGGATTGGGCCAGTATGTCACCACCCTCCGACAGTTCGTCAAATCCCTTGCCGTATTCGTCCATCCCGTCGGAGTACTTCTTTACGGAGCTCTTTAATGTGTTTGCACCATCTCTTGCTTCACTTATACCTTCCGACAGCTTTCCGATGCCGTCCGCAAGTTGCCTGGTTCCGTC
>JAAYMG010000020.1 GCA_012521525.1 Clostridiales bacterium
CTCCCCTCACGATACCTGTCAAGCACAGCACCGTATCTCTCGACGGCCCTTGCTACGCTGTCTTCCCACGAGACATATATCTCATCCATCGCCCTACGGCCGATCTGCCTCAGGAAATCCCTGTTGCCGCACACTTTCAGCAGCACCTCAGCCATTGAATCCGGGTTTTCCTCTATAAGCAGACCGTTGCGGCGATCCACGACTGCTTCGGCCGCACTGCTGCCCGCTACCAGCATGCTCGGCAAACCACACGCGGCCGCTTCGCCTACGACCAGGCCGTTAGTATCGAATGTCGACGGGAACAAAAACAGATCGGCAAGGCTGTAATAAGCCCTCAGCTTTTCCCTGTCCCGTACTGCCCCGGTGAAAATGCAATCAGGGTATACCCCTGTTTTTTGCGCATATTCGATGATCTCCGGTTCGTCCAGGCCTTCGCCGACAAAGATCATTTTATATTTTACGCCGGCATCTCTTATCTTTTTAAGGCTGTCAAGAATTATACCTATACCCTTGTACCACATCAGGCGTCCGACAAACAGGAAAATTATATCGTCAGGCGGGATCCTCAGGCTTGCACGGAGTTTCTCTGCCTCGTCATCAGGCACTCTGCCTTTCGGGAAGTCCACACCGTTCCTCATGATGATGTAGTCTCCCTGATACCCAAGGCTCCGCAAGTTTTCACCGGCACCCCTGCTGACAACCCAGACCTCATCGCAGGCCTCGATATTATTCAGGATGATATTGCACGCGGACTTCTGGATGCCTTTGGACGAAATCACATTCTTTATATCTATGTCGTATTTAGTATGATATGTAAAAACCACAGGAACATTTATCGCGCTGCGAAGTACCCTGGCATAGATTGCGGACGTAAAGGGACAGTGGAGATGTATGATGTCGATCCGCTGTCTGCTGAGCTGACGGAAAATGGCCGGACTGAACGGATAACCGACTCTGTAATCTGCCAGTTTAGGTGTCTTGATACTTGGGTACCTGAGGACCCGAAACGGATAATCGTCTTTGGCTTGAGGATGCTGCGGTGTGACCACGATCGCGTTTCCGTGTTTTTCCTGGATGATCCGGGCATAGTTCAATACGGCATTGGAAACACCGTCGATAACAGGCGGAAAAGAGTCGTTCATCAGGCAAACATTGATCTTTTCATGCATGGTCTTCTCACTTTCCCTCAAATACTGCCTTCATTCTATTTACTTGTAACCATATCCTTACAGCGTATAGATATTGTACCATATAAAATCAAAAATAAAAGATGCAATTTGCCACTGTTATTTACCTAAGAAAGGCGATTATTTGGCGAAAGTCGGAAGTCTGTTTGCTGCATTAAAGACAAAACACCGTTTAATATATATTTGTGTAGATTTCAGACAGTCTGTATTATATTAATATATTGAAATATTTATTGACAATGCTTAAAATGGACAAAAAGGATGTAATCGCCGCAAGGAGGAATCATTTGATGTTTCGAT
The DNA here is from genome assembly GCA_012521525.1 of Clostridiales bacterium. Taxonomy (GTDB): domain Bacteria; phylum Bacillota; class Clostridia; order Oscillospirales; family JAAYOS01; genus JAAYOS01. The sequence goes on from JAAYMG010000020.1 coordinate 1,488, forward strand.
TTTCCGTCCCCTGTTTGATGGGGGTCGAAGGCCTGGTAGCCGATGAACTGAAATTCAAGGGCTTTCGGGAGGTGTCAGCCGAAAACGGCAGGGTGCTGTTTTCCGGAGATGAGAACGAGTGCGCCCGTGCCAATATACAGCTCCGTTGCGGCGAGCGGGTATTGCTGAGGCTTGCCGGTTTCGAAGCACGCAGCTTTGACGCATTGTTCGAGAATGTGAAAGCTATTCCGTGGGAGGACTATATAGGCTCGGGCGAAGCGTTCCCCGTAAAAGGGTTTTCCCTCCGTTCACAACTGCATTCCGAACCCGACTGTCAGCGCATCATAAAAAAGGCAGTTGCGGAACGCCTCAAATCCGTATACCACACTGACTGGCTGAAAGAGGAAGGGGCAAAGCACCAGATACAGTTCAGCCTTCTTAAAGACCAATGCGAAATA